>CAJWAC010000064.1 GCA_913020555.1 uncultured Polaribacter sp.
TTCATTTTTAGAGTCCACCGCTCATATATCGTAAACCTTAATACAATTAAATCTATTTCAGGAAACGCACAAGGATATGCACTTCATTTAAAAAACTATACTCAAAGAACTATTCCTGTTTCTCGCTCTAAAATTCAAGAATTTAATAGCGTTTATAACAATGTTAAGAATAAATAAGCTTGCATTCTATCACATTTTGTTGCATTCCGTCACTAAGTAAATAATCGCATTCATTTTGTATTTATTATTGCCAAAAAATAAAAATTATGAATACTTCTAAAAGAAGATACGATTTAGATTGGCTAAGAGTTATTGCAATTTTGGCTGTTTATTTACATCATATAGCGATGCCGTTTAATGGAGACGGTTTTCATATTATGAATAAAGAATCTAGTAAAATATTGGATGACATTATGGTTTACTTTGAACAGTTTAGACTTCCTTTATTATTTTTAATTTCAGGAACAGGAACGGTTCTTGCATTCTCAAAACGATCTTGGAAACAATTTATTAAAGAGCGAACTGGCAGGCTTCTACTACCACTTTTTTTTGGTGTAATTTTTATAGTTCCACCACAAACATATTACCAATACATTACAGAATATAGCAATTATTGGCAGCTATATACAGATGGCAGGTTTGAAGTGAATCATCTTTGGTTTATAGAAAATCTTTATGTAATCTCAATACTTGTGATTCCGTTAATCATTTTTCTTAAATCTAAGAAATCGAATAGGTTTATAAACTGGTTTCAAAAAATATCTATTCATAAAATTGGATTTTTATTAGGGGGATTACCCTTAATTATTGGAACTGTAATTCTTAAAAGATATTTCCCAACAGGTTCGTCCGATTTAAATAATTTGTCGCAAACTTTCTATTATTTCTTTTTTTTTAGTGCTGGTATCTTATTTGCATCTTCAGAAATTTTTTGGATAAATTTAAAAATATTCAGACGTTTTCACTTTAATATCTTAATCATTAGCTCACTTATATTTTACAGCTACTATTTTGCACCAAGTGCTGTTTTATCACCTTACCTAAGTCTTTCCATTCGTTGGGATATTTGGTATGCATTGTGCTGCTTATTAGGTTGGAGTTTTGTTTTAACCCTTTTGGGTTATGGACAAATTTACTTTAACAAACCAAGCAGCTATCTTAAACGTATGAACGAAGCGATTTATCCATTTTATATTTTACATCAAACTGTAATAGTAGTTCTGGCATATCATATTGTTCAACTACAATTTAACATTCCGATAAAAATTATCATTCTCATTGTTAGTTCGTTCCTAACTATTGTTTGTATTTATCGTTTCTTTATTTATCCCTTTAAAATAGTAAGAATACTCTTCGGAATGAAATACAATAAAAATAGAAACATTAAATAGCAAGACTCTAGTATCTCAAATAAAAACAGGAATTAAAACTCCAAAAGAAAATTCTTTGAATTTCATTTTCAAACTCAAAAAATAGTGAGTAAAACAAATAACTTCTTACAATAGAACTAAACAAATTTTATTTCTTTCTAAAAAAGAAACAAAACCATTCAAAATACTAAAACACTAAAGTAAAACAAGTTAGAAACAACCCTTCATCTTAAATAAATAAAAGAAAATTTTAACATAAAAAAACTTCAATAGTAGCGTAACATCATCAAAAGTTCATCGTCTATAAGGCAATACGTTAATTGAATTTTAAAAAAATAAATACCAAATCACTTTAAAAAACCTTATGAAAAATTTATCGCTATTTAAAATCTTAATAATATCTGCTATAACTTTTGTATCCTGCACAAAAGATAATGATTTAGAAGAAACATGCACTAAAGAGAACTTTGTGGTTTCGTTTGATAGACTTGTTAAAAAAAGAACTAAGCAGCCTGCAGGCTGGAATTCTATTGGAAACACTCTTGAATTTACTTACAATGAGTTTAATCTTTTATCAAAAAAACAGAAAGGCAATATAGACGGAAGCAGTAAAATTGACTTTAATTATGGCTGTAATAATAACATTAGTGAAAGATATCAATCAGAATATAGCTATAACTCCGAAAATAAATTAACTGAAGTTTATGATAGGGGTAATGCCTCAAGCTATAACTTATCGTATAACGGAAGTTCTGTTGAAGTAAACGGAGGCACAAGCTATATTGATTATTCAGCTATTTATTTAGAATTAAATGCCAATAATTTAGTGACTAAAATTACAAGAAAAAACAATTATTCCGTTTTAGAATATGATGCAAATGAAAATTTAATCTTAGCCAAAGATTTTAATTTGAATGATGAATTATTAAAAACATACGAATTAACCTATGATCAAAACACAAATCCTTATTATGGTCAGCTAAAATCTATATATCTAGATAGAATTTTGAATTACTTTTTTGAATCTGCAGAAGACGCAATGAACACAATCAGCACTGCAGATATTGATAATATTTTTCCTTACTTTAAAAATAACGTAATAAAAATTGATGAGCGTTCAAATTCTTCTTTAGATAGTGTATTCTTAGAAAGAGATTTCACTTATGATGAAGAGGACTACCCAATAATGTTTCAATATAAAATCTATGGCTATTCTGACGGCACTGTGGAAATTACCTATCAAGATGAATAAAAATAAAAGTTAAAAGATAAACTAAAGCTATAACCTAATGGTTCTTATTATTTCCCAAGCTCAAAAAAAATACTTGGGGATGTTTTATTCAGCCAAATTTTATAAGCAATCAATAAAACTACAACCTACAAATTAAATATTATCTCTAATTTATGAAATCTTTATTTCAATCTAAACAAGGTAAAAAAGAGATACTATCTCTTTATGATGAAAAGTTAAAATCACTTGAAATTGAATTTGAATATTTAACAATAAATACATCTTTTGGGAATACCAATATTATAACTGCAGGTAACCCATTGAATCCTCCAATAATGTTGGTACACGGCTCTAACGGTTGTGCACCAATTGCACTTGAAACCTATTCTAACTTACATAAAAGTTATAGAGTATACGCCATTGATGTTCTTGCTCAACCCAATAAAAGTGCAGAAACCCGATTAAGTATGAAAGATGATTCTTACGGAAAATGGGTGATTGAACTTATTGAAAAACTTAAAATCGATAAAGTTTCAATGGCAGGATTCTCTTTTGGTGGATTAATTATTTTAAAAACCCTAGAGTATGATGAGTCTAAAATATCAGAAGTGTTTTTATCATCACCTGCTTACATCGTTAATGGAAATCCGCTAAAGGCTTTGTTCAAAATTTTCATACCCATGAAACAATATATAAAGTCTAAAAACACAAAATATATTGAGAAATTTTTGGCTGAATTGTTTACAACTAGAGATGAATTTGCTTATAAATATCTATCAAAAGTGTTTGTAGAATTTGAAATGGATTTTACTCCAGTGCCTATCATTAAGGCTAACAAAGCTCGTAATATTAAAACTCCAATAACTGTTTTTGCAGCGCAGAACGATGTTATTTTTCCAGGTAAAAAAATGCTGAAAAGGGCTAAAAAAATATTTCCTTCTTTAAAATTAAGCAAACTAATTATTGATTCGAAACATGTTCAAAGCAAAGAACAGAATCTTATGATTGAAGAAATAATAATGAAATAAAACCATATATACCAAAGTCTTTTGTGTAGTTGAATAGAATTCAAAATTTATTAAGATTTTGTAACAATCTACATTTTGAATAGTCTATTAAATATCAATTATTTAAACAATATGAAAATTTTAGTAGTGGGCGCTAGTGGGGCAACAGGAAAAAAGTTAGTTGAACAACTTTTAATTAAAGAATGTAATGTAAAAGTAGTGGTTAGATCTCCAGAAAAAATACCTACTACCTGGAAACAAAATAAACTTATAAAAATTATATCTGCAAGTCTTTTAAACTTGAGCGATAAAGAAATGATAGATTTGTCTCTTGATTGTGACGCCATCATATCATGTTTAGGACATAATTTAACCTTAAAAGGTGTTTATGGCCAACCCTTAAAATTAGTTACAGATGCAACTCACAGGCTTTGTTCTGCAATAGAAAAAAATAAACCAAAACATAAAGTTAAATTTATTTTAATGAATACCACCGGAAATAGTAATCGCGATTTAAGCGAACCTATTTCATTTGCTCAAAAATATGTGATTGGTCTTTTACGATTAATCTTACCACCGCATGTGGATAATGAAAAAGCAGCAGATTATTTAAGAACCGAAATTGGTCAAAATAACCAATTTATTGAGTGGGCAGCTGTTAGACCTGACGGATTAATTGATGATGATACAGTATCGGATTATAAAATACATGCATCACCAACAAGAAGTGCCATTTTTAATACTGGTAAAACTAGCCGAATAAATGTTGCTCATTTTATGGCTAATTTAATTAGTGATTCTGCTTTGTGGGAGAAGTGGAAAGGAAAAATGCCAGTAATTTATAATGAGTAATCTTTAAATAAGTAAATCTAAGCATTAACTAAAAAAACAAGAACTAACTTGCACTATTAAAAAAATGAAATACTAACATCAAAATGAAAAAATATTCAATCTTAATAATTTGTTTACTATTATTTTGTAAGACATTTTCACAATCAATAGGTATAGAAAACTGGTCTAAAGACATTGATTTTTACAAAACCCATCTCGAACAAAAGCATATTAACTTATATCATAAAATAAGTAAAACAGAATTTGAACAAGAACTGAAAGAAATCAAATCAACGCTACATGAAAAAAGTGATTTAAATATTATTATAGATTTAATGCGTTTAACTCAAAAAATTGGAGATGGTCATACAGCATTTTCATTAAGAGGAACAGCAACCCACTTATTTCCTATTGAAATTTATAAAGTACAAGAACAATGGAGAGTTATCAAAACAACCAAAAAACATAAAAATATTTTAGGTAAAATATTGACAAATATTGATGGAAAATCTATAAATAAAATAACTGGAGAAGTAAGTAAAATAGCACAATATATAGAAAACAAACAATCTGAAATCATTAGAACTGGTAAATACACTATGATATCTGAATTGCTATTTGGTTTAAAACTCACAAAAAGTGAATTTAAAGCAGACTTTACTTTTGTTGATGACGATATGAAAGAAACATCTTTATCCTTAACGGCTATAGATTCTAAAGACTATTATTCCAAAACAGATTTTGAGTCATTTCAAATAATAATTCCAGAAATTCAAAAACCTACTTCGTCAAAGTACGACTATTTATGGTTTAGCCCTATTAAAAACACGAAAGGAATATATATCAAATTTGAAAGTTATCCTTCATTTAACGAAATGGAAAAGTTTGGTGAATCTGTACTGAACTACATCAATAAAAACAAAGTGAAACAGGTAGTAATTGATTTAAGAAATAATGGTGGAGGAGACTTTTTTGTAGGAACTTTTTTAGCTTATTATTTAAATTTGGCCGATAGTATTGATTGGAAATCTGGAGTTTATGTTTTAACGGATAAGGTAACTTTTTCTGCAGGAACAAGTAACGCCTCACAATTTAGACAAATCTTAAATGCAAAGATCGTTGGGGAACCTACAGGTTCAAATCCGACAGGTTATCAAGATATGGGGCAATTTACACTCCCAAATTCTGGAATGATTGTAACTTATTCTAAACGACTGTTTAGATTTCAAGATAAAATCACAAAAGGAGTTCAACCTGATGTTTTGATTGAATATAACTGGAAAAGTTACTCGAAAGGTATTGACAATATAATGGAATGGGTTATTAATGATATTAATGGAAAATCGTAATCTTTGATATCATTTAGAAAAAAATACATTGTTTATTTAAAAAATAAATAGCTCAATTTAATGCACTTTTAAAGAGCTTTAACAAAAAGATATATTTCATCCTTAATTTTATCAAATTCATAAAAATATACAATCATCAACGTCATTTTACTATTTTGGAAATATAATTCAGATATTTGCAAAAGGCTTATTCATTAAAAGTAAATAATGATTGATAATTCAGTTTTAGAAACCCTGCACAACAAAATATCTGGCGACGTTTTATTTGATAATTTACACAAAACACTCTACGCAACAGACGCCTCTGTTTACAGAAAAATTCCATTAGCGGTTGCTTTTCCAAAGGATGAAAATGACATTAAAATTTTAATTGAGTTTGCTACCAAAGAAAATATCACATTAATTCCGAGAACTGCAGGAACTTCCTTAGCGGGTCAATGCGTTGGAGACGGAATTGTTGTAGACGTTTCTAAACACTTTACTTCAATTTTAGCTTTTGATGAGCAAGCTAAAACAATTACACTTCAGCCGGGTATTGTTAGAGATTCTTTAAATGTTTTTCTAAAACCTTTTGGTTTATTTTTCGGACCAAATACATCAACTTCAAACAGATGTATGATTGGCGGAATGGTAGGGAACAATTCCTCAGGAAGCACCTCAATAAAATATGGTGTAACTCGTGATAAAGTATTGGCTATTGATGCTATTTTAAGCGATGGAAGTTCTGTGAAATTTGAGGAAATCACCTCAGATGAATTTATAAAGAAAAGTAAAGAAAACTCTCAGGAAGGAAAAATATACAAATCAATTTATGAAGAACTTGTATCAAAATCTGTTCAGGAAGAGATTAAAAATGAATTTCCTAAACCAGAAATTCATAGAAGAAATACAGGTTACGCAGTTGATGAATTCTTAACTTCGGATTTGTTTGGAGGCTCAGAACCTACCATCAATATTGCTAAATTTTTGACAGGAAGCGAAGGAACTTTAGCTTTTTCAACAACAATTACTGTCCAGTTAGATGACCTACCTCCTACCAAAAGTATTATGGTTTGCTCTCATTTTAAAAGTATTGATGAAAGTTTAAAAGCAACTGTTACTGCCATGAATCACAATTTATACAATTGTGAATTGATGGATAAAACTATTTTAGATTGTACTAAAAATAATCGTGAGTTATCCAAAAATCGTTTTTTTTTAAAGGGAGATCCCGAGGCTGTTTTAATGCTTGAAATTTCTGCAAATACAATTGATGAAACGGAGGTTTTGGCTGATCAATTAATTGCAGATTTAAAACAACACAACTTTGGTTATCATCACCCCAAAGTATACGGTAGTGACATCTCAAAAGTACATTATTTAAGAAAAGCAGGTTTAGGTGCTTTAGGAAATATGGTGGGTGACATGAAAGCTGTAGCTTGTATAGAAGACACTGCAGTTGCTTTAGAAGACTTGCCAGAATATATAGAAGAGTTCACTAAAATTATGGATAAATATCAGCAAAATGCAGTGTATTACGCACATGCAGGAGCTGGAGAATTACACTTGCGTCCAATTTTAAACTTAAAAAAACAAGAGGATGTCGTTTTATTTAGAAAGATTACAACAGAAACCGCAGCGTTAGTAAAGAAATACAAAGGATCTTTTTCTGGTGAACATGGTGATGGAATTGTACGTGCAGAATTTATTCCATTGATGATTGGTGAAGAAAATTATCAATTGTTAAGAAGAATCAAAAAAGCGTTTGATCCAAAAAATGTTTTTAACCAAGGAAAAATTACGGATGCTTTTCCTATGGATAAAAACTTAAGGTATGAAGTTGATAGAAATGAACCTCAAATAAATACCATTCAAGATTTTACAGATAGTGAAGGCATCTTAAAACTTGCTGAAAAATGCAACGGCTCTGGAGATTGCAGAAAACCTATTGAAGCTGGAGGAACGATGTGCCCAAGCTACAGAGCCACTAAAAACGAAAAAGAAACTACACGTGCTAGAGCAAATACTTTACGTGAGGTTTTAACAAATAATAATGCTGTCAATAAATTTGATTCAAAAGAATTAAAACAAGTTCTAGATCTTTGTTTAAGTTGTAAAGCTTGCGCTTCTGAATGCCCGAGCAATGTAGATATTGCAACTATGAAAGCTGAGTTTTTATACCAATATCAAGAAACTAATGGCTACTCTTTTAGAAGTAAATTGTTTGCTAATAATGCCAAGTTAAATAAACTAGGAAGCCTTACACCAACTTTAGCTAATTTGGTTTTAAATACTTCCTTAGCAAAATTAGCTATGGGAGTTGCTTTAGAGAGAAGAGTTCCAAAATTAGCAAAAAAGACCTTGAATAATTGGTACAAGAAACAAAACCTTAATCTAGATAAATTAAACCAAAAAAAATCTCGTAAAACTGTATATCTCTTTAATGATGAGTTTACAAATTTTTACGATGTAGAAATAGGCAAAGATGCTTTGCACCTTTTACATAAATTAGGATATGATGTAAAAATTATTAATCATGAAGAAAGCGCAAGAAGTTATATTTCTAAAGGTTTCTTAAAAGAAGCAAAAAAAGTTTGCGATAAAAATATCAAAATTTTCAAAGAGATTATTACTGAAGAAACCCCTTTGGTTGGTATTGAACCCTCAGCGATTTTAACTTTTAGAGATGAATATATTAGATTAGCAGATGATAAAAAATCAGCAGAAAAAATAGCAAAGCATACCTTTACTTTCGAAGAATTTTTATCCGAAGAAATTAAAAAAGGAAGTATTGATAAAGCGCTCTTTACAGCGGAAGAAAAAACTTTAAAAATTCATGGTCATTGTCATCAAAAGGCATTGTCAGGCACACATGCAAGTTTTCAGATGTTAAACCTGCCTAAAAATTATAATGTAACTATTATGAATACAGGTTGTTGTGGAATGGCAGGATCTTTTGGTTATGAAAAAGAACATTATAAAGTGAGTATGCAAGTAGGCGAAGATACTTTATTTCAAAAAATAAGAAATTGTAGCTCAGATACAGAAATTGCTGCTGCCGGAACAAGTTGCCGTCATCAAATTTACGATGGCACAAAACGTATAGCAAAACACCCAATAACAATATTAAAAGAAGCTTTAGCTTAAAATGAATAAGAAAAAAAAGTATGTAGCTTCAGAAAATCGCTACCAAAAAATGAACTACAGAAGAACAGGAAATAGCGGATTGCTGTTACCTGAAATTTCTTTGGGGTTGTGGCACAACTTTGGTGATGTAGATAATTTTAAAAATTCTAGAAATCTTTTAAAATGTGCCTTTGATAATGGAATCACACATTTTGACTTGGCAAATAATTATGGACCACCTCCTGGTTCCGCAGAAAGTAATTTTGGTAAAATCTTAAAAAAAGATTTTAAAAGTTATAGAGATGAATTAATCATTTCATCTAAAGCAGGATATGACATGTGGCCTGGACCTTATGGAGATTTTGGGTCTAAAAAATTTTTGGTTGCTAGTTTAGATCAGAGTTTACAAAGAATGGGGTTGGATTATGTTGATATATTTTACCATCATAGACCAGATTACGACACTCCTTTAGAAGAAACAATGAGCACTTTAGATTTAATAGTAAGACAAGGAAAAGCCTTATATGTGGGAATTTCTAATTACAAACCTGAAAGAGCTAAAGAAGCATTTAAAATATTAAAAGACTTAGGTACACCATGCTTAATTCATCAACCTAGATATAGTTTATTTGACAGATGGATTGAGGATGGTTTATTGGATTTATTAGAAAATTCCGGAGTTGGTGCTATTTGTTATTCACCTCTAGCACAAGGGATGTTAACCAATAAATACATCAATGGTTTACCAAAAGATTCAAGAGCTGTAAAAGATAGTCCATTTTTAAATTCTACTCAGGTTTTGGAAATGTTACCAAAAATTAAAGCATTATATGAAATTGCTAAAAATAGAAATCAGAACTTAGCACAAATGGCCATTTCTTGGATTTTAAAAGATGATAGAATTACCTCTGTTTTAATTGGAGCTAGCAAACCTAGTCAAATTTTAGATAGTTTAAAAGCAACGGAAAACACAGCGTTCTCAGAAGAAGAATTGGATAAAATAAATAAGATTTTAACATAAAAAAAAGGGAGCTTAAGCTTCCTTTTTTTTATATTTTTAAACTAGCCAAACTAGATTTTATAGTTTCAATTTTAGCGAGTGTATCACTTTCTTTTTTTCGTTCTAAAGTAATTACCTTTTCAGGAGCGTTTGATACAAAACGTTCATTAGACAATTTTTTCTGAATCCCAAATAAAAATCCTTCTGCTCTTTTTAATTCTGAATTCAGCTTTTTAATTTCAGCCTCTACATCAATATTTGCGGCAGATATTGGAACGAAATACTCATTAGATTTTACTCTAAAAGAAGCCCCTTCTACCTTTTCAGAAACGTAATGAATAGCAGAAGTATTTGTCAATTTCTTGATAACAGCATCAAACTCTTTTGTAACGCTATCATTATCAACCACAAATAATTCCACTGTATCTTTAAAAGAAATATTCTTTTCTTTTCTTATGGTTCTAATTCCTGATACAACGCCTGTTGCAAAATCAAAATTTGTAATAATTGATGAATTGAAAACTTTTTGTTCTGGATATTTAGCAATAATTAATGCTTCTTCAGTTGTTCTTTCTGTAATAAATTGCCAAATTTCTTCTGTTAAAAATGGCATAAATGGATGCAATATTTTTAAGTTATTTTCTAAAACTTCAATAATAGC
This sequence comes from uncultured Polaribacter sp., assembly GCA_913020555.1. Taxonomy (GTDB): domain Bacteria; phylum Bacteroidota; class Bacteroidia; order Flavobacteriales; family Flavobacteriaceae; genus Polaribacter. The sequence goes on from CAJWAC010000064.1 coordinate 10,555, forward strand.
ATCAAAAGTAATTTTATCAATTGGTTGCTGATACGATGGTTTTACTATCTCTAATAACCAAGATGAAAAATCATCATTAATAAGTTTATAAATAGCCATTATAGCATCTGACAATCTGTATTTAGAGAAATGATCTTCAATCTCTGCTAAAGCTTTTTGAAATTTTGCTTCATACCAAGTTAAACCAATTTTTGCAGTTTCTGGTTGTGATAAATTGGCATCAACTTCCCAACCTTTTATCAAACGAAAGGCATTCCAAATTTTGTTTGCAAATCCTTTTCCTTGCTGACATAAATCTTCATCAAACATTAAATCATTACCGGCTGCGGCACTTAACAATAAACCTACTCTTACGCCATCTGCTCCATAATCGTCAATTAGTTTTAGCGCATCTGGAGAATTCCCTAGAGATTTAGACATTTTACGTCTTTGTTTATCTCTAACTAAACCTGTTAAATAGACATTTTTAAAAGGTTTCTGATCTTTATATTCATAACCAGCAATAATCATTCTTGCTACCCAGAAAAACAAAATATCTGGACCTGTTACTAAATCGTTTGTTGGATAATAATATTTAATTTCTTCGTTTTCAGGATTTCTTATTCCGTCAAAAACAGACATTGGCCATAACCAAGAAGAAAACCAAGTATCTAATGCATCTTCATCTTGACGCAGATCTTCAATTTTAAAAGATGTATCAACTACATTTTTAGAAATGGCTAATTCGTAAGCTTTTTCTCGTGTTTCTGCAACTACAAAATCCTCTTTTCCGTCACCATAAAAATATGCAGGAATTTGTTGTCCCCACCATAATTGACGAGAAATATTCCAATCACGAATGTTTTCCATCCAATGACGATAAGTATTTTCGAATTTTTTAGGAACTAAATTAACTTCAGCTTCATCACCTAAAACAGCATCAATAGCAGGTTTTGCTAAATCCGTCATTTTTAAAAACCACTGATCTGATAATCTTGGTTCTATAACTGCCTTTGTTCTCTCTGATGTACCAACTTTATTGGTGTGTACTTCTGTTTTGATTAAAATCTCTAATTCTTCTAATTCTTTTGCAACTTCTTTTCTTACAATAAATCTATCTTTTCCTTGATAATGTAATCCGAAGGAATTTAACGAAGCATCTTCATTAAAAATATCAATAACCTCTAAGTTATGTTTATCTCCTAAATTCTTATCATTTTCGTCATGCGCAGGTGTTACTTTTAAACAACCTGTCCCGAATTCAATATCAACATATTCATCTTCTATAATTGGAATTACTCTGTTACATAAAGGAACAATGGCTTTTTTACCTTTTAAATGCGTAAAACGTTCATCATTTGGGTTGATACAAATTGCAGTATCTCCAAAAATAGTTTCTGGTCTTGTGGTTGCAATTGTTAAAGTATCTTCTGAGTCTTGAATTTTATATTGTAAATAATATAAATTTCCTTGTCTTTCTTCGTGGATTACTTCTTCGTCAGACAAAGTTGTTTTAGCCTCTGGATCCCAATTCACCATTCTGTAACCTCTGTAAATTAATCCTTTATTATATAAATCTACAAAAACTTTAATTACGGATTCAGACATTTCTGCATCCATAGTAAAGGCTGTTCTTTCCCAATCACAAGAAGCTCCCAATTTTTTTAATTGCTCTAAAATAATACCTCCATATTCATCTTTCCAATCAAAAGCATGTTTTAAGAACTCTTCACGCGTTAAATCACTTTTACTTATACCTTGTTCTTTTAATTTGGCAACAACTTTTGCCTCTGTAGCAATAGAAGCATGATCTGTTCCTGGAACCCAACAAGCATTTTTTCCTAATAATCGTGCGCGTCTAATTAATACATCTTGAATGGTATTATTCAACATATGTCCCATATGCAAAACTCCTGTTACATTTGGTGGAGGAATTACAATGGTGTAAGGTTCTCTTTCATCTGGTATTGAATGAAAATAGTCATTTTTCATCCAGTATTTATACCATTTATCCTCTACCTTACTTGCATCATATTTAGATGGAATTGCCATACTTTGAAATTGTTTTGAATATAGTTCGCAAAAATACAATTCTCTTTATTCTAGAGAAAATTAGAAGTTGTTTATTTTATTATTTTAAAATTGTAAATTTGTGAGATGCAAAAATTTTTATTTTTTACAGTGGTTTTACTTTTCTCAATTTGTATTTCTGGACAAGAATTCAAGTTTGATAAAGAAATGATCAACTATGGAAAAATAAAAAAAGGTGATGATGGAAAACGAGTTTTTACCTTTACAAACATTGGTAAAGCTCCAATTATTATAAAAGATATTAAAACATCTTGTGATTGCGCAGTTCCTAAAAAACCAGAAGCACCGATAATGCCTAATGAAAAAGGAACTATTACAGTAGAATATGATACTAGTAAAATCGGCGGTTTCTCTAAGGAAATTATTATTTTTTCGAATGCAAAAAATAAAAGAAAACGTATTAAAATAAAAGGTTACATTAGTAAATAAATAACAATATGAAAACAATAATTACAATATTATTTACAGGATTTATCTTTTTGTCTACAAAAGCACAAGAGTTTAAATTTGACGAAGAAATTATTAATTATGGTACAATAAATAAAGGTGCTAATGGAGAACGTACTTTTATATTTACAAATATTGGAAATAAACCTCTGGTAATTAGCAGGGTGCAATCTTCTTGTGGCTGTACTATTCCTAAAAAACCAGAAAAAGCAATCTTACCTGGAAAAAAAGGAGAAATTAAAGTTTCTTACGATACTAAAAGAATAGGAGGTTTTGCTAAATCAATTACAATTTATTCAAATGCAAAAAATACTAGAAAAGTCATCAAAATAAAGGGGTACGTAAATAAAAGTATTTCTCTAGAAAAAGAAAAAAGTATATTATCTGATAGCTAAACCTTTTTTTCTAAACGAAATTGAAATTTCATTTTCTTACCATCTCTATCGATTACCATTCTTATTTTTTTTTTGTCTTTTTCTTTAAACTTCTGTACAATTTCTCCTAAAGAAAATTCATACGCATTTTTTCCGTTGATTTTAAGTATAACGTCATTTTTTAATAAGCCTGAGATTGCCGCTGGAGAATCTTTTAAAACACTTTTTATTTTGTAGGAAGATTTAAATTTATATGAAAAATTGGTTATAAAACTCACGGAATTTATTGATTCTATATTTTGATTATACGCATCTGTAAACTCCTGAACCTCCTCTTCTTTCACCAATTGTTTGCCATTATAAACAATATCTAAACCACTCATATTATAATTAAAACCATCTTTAAAGGATCCATTTTTCTTTAAAGTGAGTTTTCTTTTGGGATAATCAAA
>CAJWAC010000065.1 GCA_913020555.1 uncultured Polaribacter sp.
AAGCTAAACCTGTAACTTTTGGTGTTGCAACAATTTACACTGCCAGTAAATAATTATGAATAAAAAAATATTGCTTTTCGGGTTTTTTCTGATAATTTCTAGTGGCCTTTTTGCCCAAAGGGATCGTGTTGAATATTTGCCAAGTTTTGATAAAAAGAAATTACATTATGGTTTTTACCTGGGAATGAACCAAAATGACTTCAAACTAAACTTAAGAGAAAGTACTATCCAAAATGCTAATATTTCGGTAGAACCATCCATTGGTTTTAATGTTGGTTTAATCGCCGATTTACGCTTGCATAAAAACTTGAGTTTGCGTTTAGAACCAGGTTTGGTTAGTAACTCAAAAAAAATTAGGTTCAATCATTTAACAACAAGTTCAAATCCTCAAGATAGTGTTAGAGATATTGGATCTACATATTTGCATTTTCCTGTGGTTTTCAAGTTTAGTACAGATAGATATAAAAATATTCGTCCTTATTTGTTAGCAGGAGTGTCGTTTGATTATAATTTTTCTAGTAATGAAAAAAATCAGGATGATAATTCTTCTGGACAGTTTAGAATGAAAACCAACAATTTCATGTACGAAGTTGGTATTGGTATAGATATTTATTTATACTTCTTTAAGTTTTCACCATCAATTCGCGGAGTTTTTGCTATGAATAACGAAATTAAATATGATGATGATCCTAACAGTAAATGGACAGCTCCAATAAACTTTATGGGAACTCGCGGTATTTTCCTAAATTTTGCATTTGAATAAAAATAATTTAATCCTAATAATTTCAAAATTATTACTAAAAGCTAATTCCTTTTAAATTCACTTAATAAAATTGCAGTAGCAGTCGCCACATTTAAACTCTCCGTTTCTTTAGTTTTCCCAAAACGTGGAATGGATATTTTATTTTCAATTAATACCTTGATGTTATCTGAAATCCCGTTAGCCTCATTTCCCATAATTAGAATTCCTTCCTCAGGCAATGGTGTTTTGTACACATTTTCACCATCCATATCTGCAATAAAAGTTGGTAATTTAGTTTCTGATAAATATGCTGCTAGATCTAAATAATGAATAGAGACCCGGGTTAAAGACCCCATACTCGCTTGTATAGCTTTCGTATTATAGCAATCTACTGTTTTTAATGAGCAAATTAATTGCGTAACACCAAACCAATCGCACAAGCGTATGATTGTTCCCAAATTCCCTGGATCGTTAATATCATCCAAAGCTAGAATTAACCCATCTTTATTAAGAGGAATTTCATCGGGAATTTTAAAAACTCCTAACACTTTATTTGGAGTCTTAAGATTACTTATTTTCTTTAAGTCTGTTTCAGAAATTTGGATAATTTTATCAACATAAGTATCTGAAGAAAAACCATCAGTACAAAAAAGTGTTTCAAGTTCAAAAGATGAATCTAAAAATTCTTGGACAACTTTGATTCCTTCAGTAATAAACAATCTATGCTTTTGTCTGTACTTTTTTTGAGATAAACTTGTTATGAGTTTTAATTGTTTTTTTGAAATATTCATTAATTGATTGTAAATAGAAATAAACCGTTGAAAAATACTATTTTTGAGATTGATAGCCATGCTAATTTAATGAAAAAACTTTCTTTCTTATTTTTATTCATTTTAATCTTGTCTTCATGTAACTCCACAAAACATGTTTCTGATGATGAGCATATGCTTAAAGAGAACTATATTTTTGTCGACAGCGTCAGGGATAAAAGCAGTGCTTTGCAAAAATTTGTACTACAAAAACCCAATCCAAGGTTTCTAAATTTACCATTTGCATTGTATTTTCATAACCTAGGAAATCTTAATAGCCCAAAAACAGCAAGCGAGTGGGGGGAAAAAAATCCTCGCTCCTATAATTTTGTGAAAAGTGTATTTTCTGAAAAGCAAAGTATTGCCTATGCCAATTCTTCTATTGGTTTAAATAATTGGTTTTTAAAGTCTGATGGGCCAGTAATAGTAAATACACAGAAAGTAAAAAACACTTCAGATAACTTATTAGCATATTTCAAAACACAAGGATATTTTAAGTCTTCTGTAGATACCATAATTAACAGGTATGATGATAAGAAAGCAACTGTAGAATATTACGTTACTAAAGGAAGGCCAATAACATTAGACAGTATACGCATTAAAATAGAATCGCCAGTTTTAGATTCAATCTATAAAGCTTCTAATTACATAGCCTTATTAAAAAAGGGAGACCAATACAATGATCAAACTTTTAGAAACGAAGCTAAGAACACTCTTAAACTTTTTAGAAATAACGGTATTTATCACTTTAAAGAAGCTGCATTAGGATTTTATGTAGATGATACAAGAACAGATTATAAAGCCAATGTAGATTTTCTGATGTCTGGAAATAGATTGGTAGAAAAAAACGGTAGTTATCTAGAAAAGCCTTTTAAAATTCAAACAATAAAAGAAGTAAATATTATAACAGATTATTCTTTTACAAGAAAAAAACAAAAGTATCTAGACTCAATTTCTTATAATGGAATGAACTTTTTTGCCCGTGACAAAATAAAATACAATCCTAAATATTTATCGCAATCAATATTTTTAAAACCTAATTCTGTCTATAAAGATACCTTAAGAAATTTAACAAGGAATAATTTAAAATCTCTTAAAAATTTTAAATCTACAAGTATAAAATTTTCTCAAATACTTGGTTCTGATGATGAATTAAAGATGGATGTTTTTTTAACTCCAATAGAAAAATACACATTGGGTTTTGAAACAGAATTAACACACTCAAATATCAGAGAAATAGGTGCTTCTGCAAAATTCTCTATTATTGATAGAAATACATTTAAGGGTGCAGAATTATTAAAGCTCTCTTTTCTTGGTTCATATTTTAATTCAAGAAATGGACCTGGTTGGGAAGTAGGTGCAGATGCATCTTTAGAAGTCCCAAGGTTTATAGCGCCTTTTGGTTTGAGTAAATTAATACCAAAAGAAATGTCCCCAAGAACATTGTTTTCTTTAGGTACAAGTATTCAAAAAAATATAGGTTTAGATAGGAAAACATTTACAATTTTAACTGATTACAAATGGAAATACAACCCTCGAAAAACGTTTCAATTAGAAATTTTTAATACTCAATATATTCAGAATTTAAACATTGATAATTATTTTGGTATTTATAGTTCAGAATTCATTAATCTAAATGAGGTTGCGCAAGAATATGATAATGTTAACAACATAACTACAGACCCAAATTACCCACTTCCTGACGATGAAAACCAAGCAGATATTGCTGTCGATTTTATGGATACAGTTATTGAGAATACTAGCTTTCAAACATCAAATCCAGAAGAATATAACACAACACTTAATATTTTAAACAGGTATAATATTGTGACTTCTAATTTTTTAATTCCAACGATAGCTTACTCTTTTACCTACAATAATCAATCAAATTTTAAAGATAATAATTTTTCATTTTTTAAAATTAGAGTAGCAAATTCAGGCAATATTTTAGGTTTAATATCAAATGATAAAAATTCCAAAGACAAAAAAACATTTTTAAAAATTCCATTAGCACAGTATTTTAAAACAGATATCGAATATAAGAAGTTTTGGAATGTTGGCGCAAATTCAGTTTTTGGTTTCAGAACATTTTTAGGAGCAATTATCCCTTATGATAATTCTGATATTCCGTTTACAAAAAGTTATTTTGCAGGAGGTTCTAATGATATTAGAGCATGGCAAACGTATGAGTTAGGTCCTGGAAAGACAACGAATGGTCTAGAATATAATATTGGAAGTTTTAAGTTTCTTACAAGTGCAGAGTATCGTTTTGACGTATTTAGTAAATTAAAAGGGGCATTGTTTATAGATGCTGGAAATATTTGGGACATAACTGGTTCATCTTTTGTAGAATCCGGTGCTAAATTTACTGGATTTAATTCTTTAAAAGACATTGCTGTTGGCTCTGGTTTTGGAGCGAGAGTAGATTTTGGGTTTTTGATTTTCCGATTTGATGTAGGTTTTAAGACATACGAACCCTATTTAAATGAAAGTAAATGGTTTAAAAATTATAATTTTGCAAATGCGGTTTATAATGTTGGAATAAATTATCCATTTTAAATAAATGAGTTTTTACTAAAACGTAATAGTAAACTATTTACTTTATTATTTATTTAAAACAAAAAATATGTAGTTTTGTTATTTAAATTTATTTTATAATTAAAATTCACATCTAATGATAAAACCAGGAGTTGCAACGGGAAAAGAAGTTCAAGAAATTTTTAAACTTGCTAAAGAAAAAGGATTTGCTTTACCAGCAGTTAATGTTGTTGGATCTAATACTATTAATGGAGTTTTAGAGACAGCTAAAGAATTAAATGCTCCAGTAATAATTCAGTTTTCAAATGGTGGGGCTCAATTTAATGCTGGAAAAGGTTTATCAAACGAAAATCAAAAATCTGCAATTGCTGGAGGTATTGCCGGTGCAAAACATATTCATGAATTAGCAAAAGCGTATGGGGTTTCTGTAATTTTACATACAGATCATGCAGCAAAAAAATTACTTCCCTGGATAGATGGTTTATTAGATGCATCTGAAAAGCATTTTGCTGAAACAGGTAAACCCTTATATAGTTCTCATATGATAGATTTATCTGAGGAACCAATTGAAGAAAATATTGAAATTTGCAAGAATTATTTAGCTCGTATGAGTAAAATGGGAATGACCTTAGAAATTGAATTAGGCATTACTGGTGGTGAAGAAGATGGTGTTGATAATTCTGACGTTGATGTTTCTAAACTATACACACAACCCGAAGAAGTTGCATATGCTTACGAAGAGCTAATGAAAGTTTCACCTCAATTTACAATTGCAGCTGCTTTTGGAAATGTACACGGAGTTTACAAACCTGGAAATGTAAAGTTAACTCCAAAAATCTTAAAGAATTCTCAAGAGTTTATATCAAAAAAATATGGTGTTGAAGAAAATCATATCGATTTTGTTTTTCATGGAGGATCTGGTTCTACATTAGAAGAAATTAGAGAAGCTATTGGTTATGGAGTTGTTAAAATGAATATTGATACGGATTTACAATTTGCTTTTACTGAAGGAATTAGAGATTATATGCAAGAAAAATCTGCATATATAGCAACACAGATTGGTAATCCAGATGGAGCGGGGCAACCCAATAAAAAACATTACGACCCAAGAAAATGGCTGCGTTTAGGTGAAGAAACTTTTAAAACAAGACTAAAACAAGCCTTTTCAGATTTAAACAATGTAAATACATTGTAATTTTAAATATCTTTAGAATTCATTGTTTATAGTTTACCAATAAAAGAGCATTTTGATAGAATTCAGAATGCTCTTTTTTAATTTTAAATAAAGCTAATATGGACAACCTTCATATATCATTAAAGAAAAAATTGTAGTTCGCAAAAAACTTTTACATTTGTAATGTTACTTTTTTAGGTTGTAACAATAAAAATCAAACAACAATAAATTAAATAAACTAACTATGAGCGCTTGGTTTAAACGTAAAGATAAAGGTATACAGACTGCAACAGAAGACAAAAAAGATACTCCAAGAGGTCTATGGTATAAGACTCCCAGCGGTAAAGTTATAGATACAGAAGAACTTAAAAAAAATTTATATGTTAGTCCAGAAGATGGTTATCATGTAAGAATAGGTAGTAAAGAATATTTCGAATTGTTTTTTGACGAAAATAAATTTAAAGAATTAAACGAAAATTTAACTTCTAAAGATCCTTTAAATTTTGAAGACACAAAAAAATATTCAGATCGGGTAAAACAAGCTCAAGATAAAACAAAGTTAAATGATGCTGTAAGAACAGCCATTGGCAAATCTTTAGGTAAAGACTTAGTTATAGCTGCTATGGATTTTGCTTTTATAGGTGGCTCTATGGGCTCTGTTGTAGGAGAGAAAATTGCACGAGCTATTAATTATTCTATAGAACACAAGATTCCTTTCTTAATGATTTCAAAATCTGGTGGAGCTAGAATGATGGAAGCATCACTTTCTTTGATGCAACTAGTAAAAACTTCTGCGAAATTAGCACAATTAGCAGAAGTGAAAATCCCATATATTTCTTTGTGTACTGACCCAACAACTGGTGGTACAACTGCATCTTATGCCATGCTAGGTGACATCAATATTGCAGAACCAAATGCATTAATTGCTTTTGCTGGACCAAGAGTAGTTAAAGACACTACAGGTAAAGATTTACCAGAAGGATTTCAGAAATCCGAATTTGTATTAGAACATGGTTTTTTAGACGCTATTTATGAGCGTAAAAACTTAAAAAAACAGGTTAATTTATATATTGATTTAATTCAGAATTTACCTATAAGAGCTTAATAAAAAAGGGCTGTATCTAAGGTTTATATTTAAAAAAATAATTATATATTTGCATCCTCAATGAAAACATCATTGACATACATAAAAATCATTTAAATAATATTGGAATGTATTTAACTAAAGAGGTAAAAGAAAGCATTTTCGAAAAACACGGTAAGGGTAAAAACGATACTGGTTCTTCAGAAGGTCAAATTGCGTTATTTACGCACAGAATCAACCACTTAACAGAACATTTAAAAAGAAATCGTAAAGATTTTAATACAGAACGTTCTTTAGTAATGATGGTAGGTAAACGTAGAAGTTTATTAGATTATTTAAAGAAAACTGATATCTCTAGATATCGTGCAATAATCAAAGAATTAGGAATTAGAAAATAATTTCTTAAAAAGAGGCACTATAAACGTGCCTCTTTTTATTTTAAACAACTACACTTTTCTCTTTTCATAGAGAACTCAATTTTCTTTTGAGCGTAACAAACTCTTCAGAAATAAAAAATCAAAAGAACTAACAACCTTTTGAATTTCCATTGGAAAAACACACAACAACAAATAGTAATTAAAAATTAGAATTAAATTTTATGATTCCAAAAGTATTTAGAGAGGTTATAGACCTTGGAGATGGAAGAACCATTTCATTAGAAACCGGTAAATTAGCAAAACAAGCTCACGGTTCAGTTGTTGTTCAAATGGGAAAAGCAATGTTATTATGTACAGTTGTTTCTAGCTACAAAGCTGGTACTGTAGATTTTTTACCATTAACTGTTGATTATAGAGAAAAATTTGCCGCTGCAGGAAGATATCCAGGAGGATTCTTTAAAAGAGAGGCAAGACCAAGTGATGGCGAGGTATTAACAATGCGTTTAGTAGATCGTGTTTTACGTCCATTATTCCCAAAAGATTACCATTCAGAAGTTCAGGTAATGATTCAATTAATGTCTCATGATGAAGATGTTATGCCAGATGCATTGGCAGGTTTAGCAGCATCAGCAGCTATTCAATTATCAGACTTCCCTTTTGAATGCCCAATTTCTGAAGCACGTGTTGCAAGAGTAAATGGAGAATTCGTAATCAACCCAAATAGAGCACAATTAGCAGAATCTGACATTGATATGATGATTGGTGCCTCTGCAGATTCTGTAATGATGGTTGAAGGTGAAATGGATGAAATTTCTGAAGAAGAAATGGCTGACGCAATTAAGTTTGCTCATGAAGCTATTAAAGTACAATGTGCTGCCCAAGTGCGCTTAGCTGAAGCTTTCGGGAAGAAAGAAACTAGAGAATATGAGGGCGAAAGAGAAGATGATGAATTAGCTGCAAAAATTCACGCCTTTTGTTACGATAAATGTTATGCAATTGCTAAAAAAGGAACTTCTAAAGTAGAACGTGGTACTGCGTTTGCTGAAGTAAAAGAAGAATTAAAAGCAACTTTTACAGCAGAAGAATTAGAAGATTATGGAGATTTAGTTGGAAAATATTTCAACAAAGCTCAAAAATCTGCAGTTAGAGAATTAACATTAGCGGAAGGCTTACGTTTAGATGGTCGAAAAACTGATGAAATTAGACCAATTTGGTGTGAAGTAGATTATTTACCATCTACACATGGTTCGTCTATTTTTACTCGTGGTGAAACACAAGCATTGGCAACAGTAACTTTAGGAACTTCTAGAGAGGCAAATAAAATAGATATGCCATCTTACGAAGGCGAAGAAACTTTCTATTTACATTACAACTTCCCTCCTTTCTGTACAGGAGAAGCAAGACCATTAAGAGGAACTTCTAGAAGAGAAGTTGGTCATGGTAACTTGGCACAACGTGGCTTAAAAGGAATGATTCCAGATGATTGCCCATATACAGTAAGAGTAGTTTCTGAAGTTCTAGAATCTAATGGTTCTTCTTCTATGGCAACAGTTTGTGCAGGTACAATGGCATTAATGGATGCAGGTGTTCAAATGACAAGACCGGTTTCTGGTATTGCAATGGGATTAATTTCTGACGGAGATCGTTACGCTGTTTTATCTGATATTTTAGGCGATGAAGATCACTTAGGTGATATGGATTTTAAAGTAACAGGTACTTCAGAAGGTATTACTGCATGTCAAATGGATATTAAAGTAAAAGGACTTTCCTACGAAATTTTAGTGAATGCATTAAAACAAGCAAGAAACGGACGTTTGCATATTTTAGAGAAATTAACAGATACAATTACTGCTCCAAATGAAGATGTGAAAGCACACGCACCAAAAATGATTACCAGACGCATACCTAACGATATGATTGGTGCATTTATTGGTCCTGGAGGTAAACATATTCAAGAATTACAAAAAGAAACAGAAACTACAATTGTAATTACTGAAGATGCTGTAACTGAAGAAGGAATAATCGAAATTTTAGGTACAAAACCAGAAGGAATTGAGCAAGTAATTGCGAGAATTGAATCGATGTTATTTAAACCAGAGGTTGGTTCTGTTTACGAAGTAAAAGTAATTAAAATGTTAGATTTTGGTGCAGTTGTAGAATATACAGAGGCTCCAGGAAACGAAGTTTTATTACATGTTAGCGAATTGGCTTGGGAACGCACAGATAACGTTTCTGATGTAGTTAAAATGGGTGATATTTTAGATGTAAAATATTTTGGTATAGATCCAAGAACGCGTAAAGAGAAAGTTTCTAGAAAAGCAATTTTGCCTAAACCAGAAGGTTATGTTGCAAGACCTCCAAGAGATAATAATCGTAACAGAGACAATAAAGGTAGGGATAATAGAAGTAGAGATAATCGCAGACGCGACGATAGAAAACCTAGAGAACCAAGAAAAGAGGACTAAATTTATATGATACTAAATTAAGTTTCTTTTCATAATGTTTATAAATCGCCAATTAATTTTGGCGATTTTTTTATGCTTTTTTGTTTCTTTGTTTCTCTAAATGAAAATTCAAAAAACAACTTATTTATCAATAGGCACAAACCAAGGAAACAAACTTGAAAACCTACAAAATGCAATTCATTATATTGCTGATAACGTTGGTTTAATTTTGAAAATTTCCAAAATCTATAAAACACCTTCTTGGGGATTTAATAGCAACGATTTTTATAATGTATGTTTAGAAGTTAAAACTGTTCTTCAACCAGAAAAGTTAATGACAGTTCTTTTAGAGATAGAAACTACATTAGGCAGGACAAGAAGTAATACTATTGGTTATGTTGATAGAATTATTGATATTGATATAATATTATTTAATGGAGAAATCATTTTTTCACCCAATTTAACTGTGCCACATCCCAAAATGTTAGAACGTAAATTTGTGATGATTCCACTAGTTGAAATTGCACCTAACATTATACATCCTATTGAAAAAAAACAACTTTTTATTTGTTTAAAAAATTGCAAGGATACTTCTAATATATCAATTATAGATAAACAGCTTAAAAAACCAACTCCCATAACAGAAAGGTATAATTATATTGCTATAGAAGGAAATATTGGCGCTGGAAAAACATCGTTGTCTAAAATGATATCTGATGATTTTAATGCAAAAATGGTTTTAGAACGTTTTGCCGACAATCCTTTTTTACCAAAATTCTACGAGGATAAAGAACGATTTGCGTTTCCTCTAGAAATGAGTTTTTTAGCAGATAGATATCAACAATTATCAGATGATTTGGCACAATTAGATTTATTTAAAAACCTTGTAGTTTCTGATTATTACATCTTCAAATCTTTGATTTTTGCCCAAGTCACTTTGCAGAAAGACGAATATTTATTGTATAGAAAAATGTTTGACATCATGTATAAAGAAATCACAAAACCCGATTTGTATGTGTATTTATACCAAAATTCAGAACGCCTCCTAGAAAACATCAAAAAACGAGGCAGAGATTATGAACAAAACATTGAAGCTAGTTATCTACAAAAGATTCACGATGGCTATAAAAATTTTATTAGCACCCAACTAGACCTTAATGTTTTAATTATAGATGTGTCTGAGCTAGATTTCGTAAATAATCCAGTAGATTATACCGAAATCATAAATCAAATAAAAAGAGCTTAGACCTATTTTTTTAAATCTAACTTTTCTGCGAAATAATCACAAAAATCGCGCATTGTTGCACTCATCTTTTGATCATCTGTAGCCCGTTCAAAAGAATCTGCCATAGACACTAAGGTTTGATGATAAAATTGTTTCATTTCATCTACGGGCATGTCTTTTGTCCATAAATCCATACGCAAAGTATCCTTTTTTTTATGATCCCAAACAGAAATCATTACAGCTTTAGAAGATTCATTAGTTATTCCGCCATCTTGAGCATACCAAGAAATATCTTCTGGAATTTTATTTTCATCTAACCCAATATTAAATTTAACTTCAGAATTATGTATTACAGCCATTACTTTTTAGGTTTGTATTTTGATTTTTTAAAGATAATTTCTTCATCTATCTCTAATAATTTTTGCAAAGATACATCATTATTTTCCATAAAAGAATTCACAATTTTCCATCCAATCCAAACTCCAATTTTTCCTGGAGATAAATGATCTTGTTCCATATAAAACTTTGAAAAAGGCGCGCTCTCTAAAAATCTTTTGTTAAGTTTTGTATCTGTGCTAAATAATAATTTTTTATCAATAAAATACCTCCAAACCTGTTCTTCGTTTTCTATTGCCCAATTTAATTTATCTACAGAAAATCCTGATTTCTCTTTTTCTGATTGCAATGGTAAATACCTATCAAGCATATACATTTTTTTTCCCTCATAAATCATTTTATCGAGAAAACGTCTTTTGTTTGATGGTGAAATTTGTGCATTAACAAAAGCATTTGCAACATCTACAATTAAATGTTCTTTAGTATTATTTTCTTTGATGTATTTTGGATAATCTCCATAAAATGGATGGTTTTTACCTAAGTAAACATCCAAAGAAATCAAAAGTAAACTATCAGCATAAATCACTCTACTTTCATAATCTATATTTGATGAAATTGTTACAACATCCGGAGGGTTAAAGTTCTTATTATAGTATTTAACATGTTTATAAAGTAATTTTAATTGTTCTTCGATTGATGAAAAATCTTTATAAATTTTTTGAGTTTCAGCAAATAATTCTTGTTCTTGCTTGTCTTTGATTTTTGCAAAAGACAAACTATCTGAAAATTCTTTAGGAAATAAATATGAATATTTCTCTTTTACTTTAGGTAAGGTTTTTGGAGTTGCATTATAAAAATCTACATCATATCTTTTTACTGTAAAATCTGATGTTATACTAGATAGGTCTATTTGATACTTCTTTTTGTCAGAACATGAAAAAAAACAACATAAAACTATTAATCCCACAAAAAAAAATCTCATAATATTTGTATCTTAGTAACTCGATTAAAGAACGATAAAAATACTAAAATAGTTTATCAATGAACACCGAAAAAGTATCTGAATATATTATCAATTGGCTAAAAGATTACGCAACAAATGCAGGTGTAAAAGGTTTTGTAGTTGGTGTTTCTGGCGGAATTGATTCCGCACTAACCTCAACATTATGTGCAAAAACAGGTTTTCCTACTTTATGCGTAGAAATGCCAATTCATCAAGCAGAAAGTCAAGTTTCTAGAGCAAAAGAACATATTGCTCAATTAAAGGATAAGTTTGACAATGTTTTGGAAACAAAAGTAAACTTGACTTCTACATTTGAGGATTTTAAAAATGAAGTTCCTACAATTGATGACCAAACTAAAGTGGATTTATCCTTAGCAAATACTAGAGCGCGTTTGCGAATGACAACTTTATACTATTTGGCTGGAATTAATAGCGCATTAGTTGCTGGTACTGGCAATAAAGTAGAAGATTTTGGTGTAGGTTTTTACACCAAATATGGTGATGGCGGTGTAGATTTAAGTCCGATTGCAGATTTAATGAAATCTGAAGTATATGCTTTGGCTGCCTATTTAAAAGTACCAAATTCTATTCAAATAGCTGAACCTACAGATGGTTTGTTTGGAGATAGCCGCAGTGATGAAGATCAAATTGGCGCTTCTTACGATGAGTTAGAATGGGCCATGAAAATGCAAGATAATGGTAAAACTGAAGTTGATTTCTCTGGAAGAGAGCAAGAAGTATTTAAAATTTACAGTAGACTAAATACCATAAACAAACACAAGATGCTACCTATTCCTATTTGTGAAATACCTGCAGATTTAAAGTGATTTTAAGATTCTAACTATAATTTACAAATCGAAACCAAGTTTAAACTATGCTAAATTTGATTTTACAGATTTAAAACTTAAAATAATATTTCTAAATGATATTTTAGAAGATTTTCTACAAAAGATTTGCAGCAATCATCATCTTTTTAATTTTCTGTTGAGTCTTCCTTTTAGATCCTTTGGATATTTCAAATGGAAGAGTAAGTACCACCGCAAAGATTTTTAAAATTTGTAAAATTCTTTTCATTTTTAGCTTTTTTTCAATTTTCTTTTGGCAAAGATAAACAAAAAATTGAAAAACCAAAGCGGAAAAACCCTGATTTGCTTTTTTAAAAAAGACATAAGTACCTGAAAAATATTGATACTCTTAGAATCAGAAAATTAATGAATTCATAGAAAGCAAATACTAAGTGTTTGTTTTGCTTGTTTTAAGTCTATAAACTTTATAGGCGATTATTTAATCCATTAATATGTTAAATTTAAGTACTTGATAATTAATAACTTATTTAAATTCAGTTTTACTTACATTTGGGATTAACCTTATTAGCTTTTAAAAAAAAGTTAAAATAACAAACTATTTTAAACCCAAACAACACACTCTAAAACCTATGTATCATTGAGTTTTATCAAAAATTCGTAATCTCTTTGACCTCTAAAAAAGCATAGTTCTCCCAACTACTATAGCCCGTATCGAATCGATATTTTTTTGTCCGCTTGAACCATAAATATTGCTGAGTTAAACCATGTAAAAATGCTAAAGCTAACACCTCTTTTAATCTGCTATAAAAGTTGTCCTTAGAGATTCGATCAAATAACCGAAAGTTAGAAAACAATTTTTCCTGATACTCTTTTTTACCTCACATAAATAAAGGTAACTAATAAATAGACACCTATCAATTAAAATTCATATCTTTATCAGCAAAGTTGTGCAACAGGCACAATGGCTATAATTCATAGCGGCTTTGTGTTATATTAGTAAATAAATACTATTTTTAACAAAAATTGGAGTTTAAGAGTTGTATTGCTTTTTTAACCGCTACAAATCTTACACTCAACCGTTAGCAAACACAGTGCTAGAGCGAAGTTTAGTGCAATTTTAGAGCTTTAGGCAATACCTCATCATATCAATATAC
>CAJWAC010000066.1 GCA_913020555.1 uncultured Polaribacter sp.
TGTGTGCTTTTGGAGCCTGTTATATCCGCATGTATTACCTGTGCTGACTTTTCTGTTGTTGCAGGAGGCATGGAATCCAAAATATTTTGTAAAATCTTTTGCTGTTGTTCTACCTGACCTAATTGCTGTGCTAGTGCGCTGTGTTTTTCACTATAGGTTAGTGATAATTGAACGAGTGAATTTTTCGATAATTCTAGTTTGTTTTTGGTAAGTGAAACTTTCTGATTAAGCGCGAAATATTCTACACTGCTAAAGGCCACCCAAGTGCAACTAACGGCGATAGCAAGTACAAGAGTAAATTGAAGTCGAGGGGAGACACTAAGATAGTTAACTTCACCGTGTTGGCGGATTAATAATTGCCGAGTCGGAAACAGACTTTTATAGGTCGCCTTTATTATTTTTATCATAGTCACTCGTTAACTTAAAAATTCAGCTAGTCGCAAAGGCTATTAAGATATCAAGTTTTATTACAAACGTCATATAAACAATATAGCGTATAATTATTCAAATAGAA
The DNA here is from genome assembly GCA_913020555.1 of uncultured Polaribacter sp. Lineage (GTDB taxonomy): Bacteria > Bacteroidota > Bacteroidia > Flavobacteriales > Flavobacteriaceae > Polaribacter. The sequence goes on from CAJWAC010000066.1 coordinate 515, forward strand.
TGTTATCAATTACAAATTAGCCGTCACAAAGAATCACTTAGAGCTTATATTAAAACTCTGATAGATTAAAGGGCAAGGCTTCTCAAATATAAAATTTAAGCTACAAACGAACCGCCTTATACCATGAGCAATAACACCAAACGTCTGCTGTGTATGGAATGCCGAAGAGCCATACTGTAAGTTGATTTTTCTTGATTTTCACCTATTTCACTTTTTTGAAGTAGACATATTTATGTGATTAATAAATATTACCTAGAATTAACCAAACAACACCATAGGCGTAAGCACGCCAGCTATACCAAGTAAAATACCGCTAGTAAATATCATAATATGAATTTTACTAATGCGTTGAACAGCAGGTTCAATTTCCGAAGGTTCAGGCACTTTAAATAATACTTGACGCTTAACCTCAAAAGCAACGCAAAGTGCCATTATGGTTTCAACAGAAGCATTGCCCTGATTTTCTACTCGCTGAATTGTACGCAAATTAACATCACATATTTCTGCCAAATGCGCTTGCGTCCAACCTTTAGCAGTGCGCATTTGCTTTACTATATCGCCTCTAATTTCCATATACTACCCAGCCAACACTCTAGCAATGAGGTAGCCTGTCAATCCTCCAATAACTATAAAGCCTGCAAAAAGGCTTAAAAGCACTAAAATAGTCTTTTTATTTGCTCCATGGTTCACTTAATCAAGCAAAAACACTTCTTGATATTTATTTTCTATTTCTTTTACTTCAACATCAGTTAGTGCAGATAACTCTCTAGTTGTAGCCCTTTTCGATAACCTACCATTACCCTGACGCAAAAAGTTAAGTAGTAAACTTAAGCTTTTCTGAGGCATATCAAATCGATTATTTATATAGCTCCATATGAGAATTTAAAAATCATTCTAGACCAAGAAGAAAATATCTTCAATAATTCAGCTGTTATCAATGATGAAAACCTTTTCTATGATGCGATACATGTTAATAAAGAAGGAAGAAAGGCAGCAACTAATGAGTTTATCAAGCTTTTTAAATATAAGCTTTTACAATAATACTATAACTGCACTAAAACGCAGCTTAGCTAAAACCCTAAGCCGAATTCCTACTCGCATTAATATTACCAAATAACGAGCGCGTGACCATTTTTTGGTAGGTATCTAATTCTTTCGAAGACGGTCTTTTACTAGCTAAAATTTCTTGTATCTTTTTTAAAGCATACTGCTGTATGGTAAGCAAAGGCAGTACAATATCTTCTCGTACTTCTATAGAAGCTTTCCCGTCTGGGTAGTTTTCCATGAGTTCTGTATGGTCTGCTATTTTTAGCAACAAGCGTTTGGTAGTCTTGTATTCTTCGTAAATAAGTTTCCAAAATTCTCCAAATTCTTCGTCGTCTGCCATATAAGCCGTGAGTTCAAAAAACGATTTTGTTAAACTCATCACACTATTTTCTAAGAGTGTTTTTAGAAAGTCTGAGTTGTTGTAAAAGTCTATAAGCTGGTCAAATTCTCCCCTATCTTCGTATTTTTTTAAGGCAGTTCCAACGCCAAAAAAACCTGGTACATTTTGTTTTAACTGGCTCCAGCTCCCTACAAAGGGTATGGCTCTTAAATCTGAGAAATCTAGGGTGTCAGATTGTGAACGCTTGCTTGGTCTACTTCCAATATTGGTTTTTGCATAGTATTGCAGCGTACTCATTTTTTCTAAATACGGTAAAAACTTCTCGTGGTTTTTAAAGGCCACATAGGTTTCATAACTAGTAGCTGCCATGTCATTCATAATCACACGATGGGCATCACTTAGTTGATCTTTTTGAAACACTTCGTTTTTAATTCCTGAACTTAATAACTGTTCTAGATTAAATTGAGAAGAGTTTAAGGTTCCAAAATTAGAACTAATGGTTTGCCCTTGTATGGTAAGTTGTATTTCTTTGTCTTCTATGGTAGGGCCTAAAGAGGCATAAAACTGATGCGTTTTTCCTCCTCCACGCGCTGGTGGTCCGCCACGGCCATCAAAGAAAATAACCTCAATACCAAATTCTCTAGAAATTGTGGTAAGTGCTTCTTTGGCTTTAAAAATAGACCAATTAGCCATTAAATAACCGCCATCTTTAGTACCATCAGAAAATCCTAGCATTACGGTTTGCTTGTCTTTTCGTTGGCTTACATGCTTTCTATACGAAGGGTTGGCATACAATGTTCTCATTACCGATTCTGCATTTTGCAAATCATCTACCGTTTCAAATAAAGGAATTACATCTACCGGAAGTGTTTCGCCAAAACCAGAGAGGTTTAGCATGGCAAACGTTTGCATCACATTTAAGGCAGTTTGGTTGTTGCTAATAATATATCTATTGGCACCACGTTTTCCATTTCTATACTGTATTTCTTTAATGGCCTGAATAGATTTTAGTGTTTTTACCAACATATCATCCGAAAATAGATTCGGGTCTATGTCTCCTTTAATCTCGGAGAGAACTGTTACTTGTTCAGCTTCAGACAATGTTAAATAGTTGGATGGAAACGTAGTGTCTTTAGTGTCTAATAACTCTTCTACCATCTTGGTAAAGGCATTATGATGTACTCTGCTGTCTTGTCTAATATCTAAGGTGGCAAAATGAAATCCAAAAATTCTAACTTTATTAATGAAATCGTTAAGCTCTTCTATAAATAAAGAGTCATGTTTTTCTTCAATAATTTTTCTGGCAGCTTCAAGTTCTGATAATAATATTTTTTGAGAAAAGTTTACTTTAGTATAACTTCTTACTACATGTTTATATAATCGTTTTTCAATTTTTATTAAAATATCTTGAACCCCAGCAAATGTGAAACGTCTTTTTAAACTTCTTACGTCATTATAGTAACTCTTTAAAATTCCTTGACGCAGTTTTTCTGCAACATCTAGGGTAATTTGAGTAGTTACAAAAGGATTGCCATCTCTGTCTCCTCCTGGCCAAAAACCAAGATCAATAATTTCATTGTCTATAGGTTTACCATCATAAATATGATGTTGAATATAGTTGTAAATTTTTGGAACAGATTGATAAAATACATTTTCTAAATACCAAATTAAGCTCACAGCTTCATCAAATGGAGTTGGTTTTTTCTTTTTATAAAAAGGAGTTTTACCCAACTGAGCTAATAATTTCTTTATCAATAATAAATCATCATTTTGAATAGCTTTATCTAAATCTGTAATAATACCCAAAACAGAACCAGGATAAAATTGAGTAGGATGCGCCGTTAACACAATTCTCACTTTAAATTCTTCTAAATGTTTTTTAAGTTGCTCTTTTTTATTGCTTAAAATAGCAATTTCTTCTGAGTTTTTTAAGGTTCCAAAACCATCCATATTATTTACAATAGGGAAAGCTGCATCTTCAATAGCATCAAACAAAACCACTTGGCGTTCAATATATTGGATAAATTGAAATAATAAATCTGTTTTATCTTTTTTTGATGGCGAATCTTGATATTTACTTAAAAAGTTTTCTACAATTTGAGTAGGATTTTGTCCTTTTTTAAAACCTTTTTCACACATTTCTTGAAAAAGAGGCAAAATTACTCCAGTATTGTTTATAGTTGAAAAAGGTAAAGTGGTAAAAATGCTATTGTAAATTTGATACTTAGACAGCACATTATCATTAAACCTTGTTAATTTTGGTAAAGCAGACATAATTATTCAATTTTGTGAAATAAAATTACAAAAAAGTACTTCTACAGAACCTAGGTTATTAGTAATAATCGAACTATAAATTATAAAATCGATATAAATTAGACGCTATTTTTTTTGAATATATAATTTCTGATGAAAGTAGCTAAAATGGATGCTGTTATTCTTTGGGTTGCACAGATAGTTTACATGGGCGTCTTAAATTCCAACGAGTTGGGTCGTTTTTCAGTAAAAATCCTTTTAATAAATATCTATCTTGATATCTTTTATAATCATCGAAAATAAAATTAGAAGGAGTATTATAAAGACTATATAAATCTACAGACAAACGATCGTACTCTAAATCCGAAAGATTAACAAGAACGAATTTAAAGTTATTTAATTTTAATTTTTTATTGATTGCAGTAAAATCATTTTTATCATTATATAATTGGTAAGATGTGTAAATACTAGGGTTTTTTATTGGTAAATTTGACGCTGTTTTTTGAGCATTTATTGTAATACTAAAAAGTAGAGTTAATACTAAAAGCAATAGTTTGTTTTTCATAATTAACTAATTTTAGGTTACATAAATTCTTTTAATATTTATACTACTAATTTAGGTTAAATTTTTTTAAACCTTCTTTTAGCCAATTATAATAGGTATTTCTATCTGTATATTGCTCTGCTTTATTTAAGATTTCTAAATTCGGACTTAATAAAACATAATAAGGTTGAGATGCATTTTTAAAGTTTATAACTTGAAAAGTAGACCATTTATCGCCAACTGTTCTTATGTTTTTAATTTTACCGTTTGCCTTTAAAAAATCAAATTGTTGATTTTTCGGCAATTTTTTTTCATTATCATCTACATAAAGAGAAATTAAAATATAATCATCTTTTAAAATTTGATAGATTTCTGGTTCGCTCCAAACATTTTCCTCCATTTTTCGGCAGTTAACACAAGCCCAGCCGGTAAAGTCTAATAAAATTGGTTTGTTTAGTACTTTTGCTGCGGCTAACCCTTCATCAAAATCTTTGTAACAATTTAAGCCTAAAGGGCAATCGGTTTCTTGTTCGTAAATACTGTAAAATTGAGGTGGTGGAAAACCACTTAACAAACTCAAGTTCCAAGTAGGGTTTTTTAAAACTCCCGGAGCAATGTAAAATGTAAAAGCAAAAACTAAAACTCCAAAAGAGATTCTAGAAAAAGATAATTTCTTAATTGGAGCATCGTGTGGAAATTTAATTTTTGCAAATAAATAAAGTGCTAAGCCTATGAATATTAAAATCCAAATTCCAATAAAAACTTCACGTTTTAGTAAATCCCAATGTGCAACTAAATCTGCATTTGATAAGAATTTGAAGGCTAAAGCTAATTCTAAAAAACCTAAAATCACTTTTGTTGTGTTTAGCCAGCCTCCAGATTTTGGTAGTGAGTTTAACCAACTTGGAAATAAAGCAAATAAGGCAAAAGGTAAGGCTAAGGCTAATCCAAATCCTGTCATTCCTGCTGTAAGTTGTGTTGCTCCGCCATCAGAACTTAACGAGCCTGCTAATAACGATCCTAAAATTGGTCCTGTGCAAGAAAAGGACACTATAGCTAGAGTTAAAGCCATAAAAAAGACACCAATAATTCCGCCTACAGAAGAAGCAGAATCCATTTTATTTCCCCAAGAGCTTGGTAGCGTAATTTCGTAAAATCCAAAGAAAGAAAAAGCAAAGAATACTAAAACCACGAAAAAGAAAATATTCAGCCACACATTTGTAGAAATTGTATTTAGTATTTCAGGATCTAAATTATCTAAAAAGTGAAAAGGCAAACTCAATAAAATGTATATGAAAACAATAAAAAAACCATATAACACTGCATTGAAAATTCCTTTACTTTTATTTTGAGATTGTTTTGTAAAAAAAGACACTGTTAAAGGAATCATAGGGAAAACACAAGGCGTTAATAATGCAAGTAAACCACCAACAAAACCTAAAAAAAAGATGCTTACTAAACCTGATGAATTTTCAGATTCTGAATTAGAATCGTCTTTTAACAAGTGTGTGTTTTTTAAATCGAGCCTTAATTTTTGAGTGAGATCTTTACTTTTATCATCTACAGTATTTTTTAAATCAACAGGATTTTTAGTCAGTGAAATTGTAAAGGGTTCATCAAAATTAATACATGCAGTTTCACAAACTTGGCCAAAGAAATTAAGTTTAATTTGTGTAATATCTTTATTTGTTAATTGAATTCTTTGGGTTATAATGGCTTTGTCTTTAAAAACAATTTCTTCTTTTTCCCAAACTTCAGAATATTTTTTAAAAGGCGTTTTTTCATCAGCTTTACCTTTTAAATTATAGCCAGTTTCCCCTTCTGCAATTGATATTACTAAAGGCAAAGAAGCTTCGTCTGGATTGTATTGTGAATACAAATACCAACCTTTAAAAAGTTTTGCATTAAAAATAACATCATATTCAGTATTTGATATTTTTTTAATCGAAGTTTCAATTTTAATAGGATTATCTTCGGTTTGCGCTTTTACGACTATAGCGCATAGTAAAACAAAAAGTGTGATGAACTTCTTCATTATTGTAGGTTGATTTGTACTATATTTTTTGTATCTGTTTTTGCTGATAAACGTCTGTCTTGTCTACAATTAATAATCCAAATTATAGAATCATCAAAATTACAAAGTAGCCAAGTATTTTCTTTGTCTAAAAGTGAAAATTTTTCATCTTTAAAAAATTTACTCAATTTCTTTTTTCCTTGCATTCCTGTTGGATAAAAAACATCCCCATTTCTCCATTTTCTTATTTTTAAGGGATAGTTTAATAAATTTTTATCAACGTAAATTGTTTCTTTTTTTAAGGTCGATTTTTCTTCAACTGCTTCAAAAGTTAAGTGAATTGGTTTCGTGATTTCTTCTGCTTCTTTATTAATTTGATAAGAAATTTTGGGTGATGTAGAGAAATCTTTTTTAGAGAGTAAAAGAAAATCTCTATTTTTCAACAATCTATGTGTTTTAGAAAAAACTTGTTTTCCTGATTGAGCAGTTAATAAATTGTAAACATCATTCCATTCTGTAAAATTATACTCTTTTAAGAATTGATATAAATATGCTTTCGGATTTGATAATTGATTTATTTTATCAATATTAAATTTTAAAATTTCATTTTCTTTTTTGATGATTTCTTTTGATAAATCAATAACTTTATCTTCAATAATTTGTTGAGATTGCTCAAGATTTTCAATCGTTTTTTGAAAAGAATCTAACAAACTAGGGTTGATTTCTTTTAGAATAGGTGTGATTTGATGTCTAATTTTATTTCTGATATATTTTGTTGAAGCATTACTTGAATCTTCTCTCCAATCTAATTTATTTTCATTGGCATATGCTAAAATTTCTTCTCTAGAAAATGGCAATAATGGACGTGCAATATTTCCGTTTATCTTAGGGATTCCTGTAAAACCTTCTAAACCAGAACCTCTTGTTAAATTGATTAAAAAAGTTTCTAAGTTATCATCTGCATGATGTGCTGTTAATATAAAATCAAATTGATGTTTTATTATGATTTCTTGAAACCAATTGTAACGTAACTCTCTAGCAGCAATTTGTGTAGATATTTTGTTTTTTTGAGCAAAATTATTTGTATCAAAATTTATTTTAAAAATCTGATTACACGTATTTTGAGATATATTCATAACAAATAACTCATCCAAATCACTTTCTTTTCCTCTAAGTTGAAAGTTGCAATGTGCAAGAGTAATATTGTAATTTAATTTATATAATAATTGCGTTAAAACTACAGAATCTAAACCACCAGAAATGGCAATTAATAGCTTTTTATCCTTTAAAAAAGGAAAATTATAATTGATATGTTCTCTGAATTTTTGAAGCATTTCTGCATCAAAAATAAGGAAATTAAAGTTGAGATTTTAGCCAGTTTATAATATCTTGAAGCATTTCTTTTTTACATAAATCTTTATGTAACTCGTGGTAACCTCCTTTATATAATTTTATAGTTGCTTTTTCAGAATTATTAGCAAATTCTTCAGAACCTTTATAATCTATAATTTTATCATCAGTACCGTGTAAAATAAGTATTTCAGTGTTTAATTTGTGCGCATTTTCTATGGCCCATTTTCCAGTATCTATAAAAGTTAAAGAAAAATTCGGACTAATTTTATCATGAATTAAAGGATCATTCTTATAATTTTCTACTTCAATTTTATCTCTAGAAATATGGTTTACATCCAACTCATTACCTAAGGTAATTGAAGGTGCAATTTTTTGCAATAATTTACCAATGGCTAATTTTACTTTTGGAGGTTCAAAGGCTAATTTTAAAAACGGACTAGTAGCAATAACACCTTTAAGTTCATGTTTTTTTCTAAGGGCATAATTGATAACAGTATTTCCACCCATAGAATGGCCGTATAAAAAAATTGGTTTTTTAGGAAATAGTTCTTTTGCTTTTTCAATAGTTTTTGTAACACTTTCTAAAACAGCTTCAAAACTTGGATTATGACCTCTTTTTCCTTCTGTTTTTCCATGTCCAAAATGATCAAAAGCAACTACGGAAAAATGGTTTGCAGTTAATTTTTTTGCCACCTCATAATAACGTGACGAATGTTCGCCCATGCCATGAACCAATACAACAACTGCTTCAGTTGTGTTTGCTGACCAAGTTTGACCGTAAAATTTGGTATTATAAATATGAAATTGAAATTCAGAATGTGTCATAATTATCTCTTATTTTAATATTACATCATTAGATATGTGTATCTTTTAATCGCTTGTTAAGCGATAATAGGTTTGTAATTTAAGGAAACTTTTTATAAAACACAGCTAAATTCAATTTTCCAATAATCTTGATTATAGATATACTTATTTTGTATCTAATTTAGATTTGGAGATTTCACAAATAAAATTCGATTAGAAAAGATAAACATTAATTTTCTAAAAAGTATTAGTTATCATTTTGTGATTTTAGCCAAATTCGAATTTCTTTTTTTAAAGATTGTTCTGGTTTTGGCAAGGGAATAGTTTTTCCAAAATTTTTACTTCTATTAAATTTGCTAAAGTTAATTTTCAGTTGTTTCCATTCTTCAGGATATGTTTTTAAGAACTCACTAAACATATTTATTTCGTTTGGTTGCTCTTTTAAACTTTCAAAGATTGATTTAAACTTATCTTCTTTTCCTAAAATCATATTTTACTTGAATTTAATAACACATATTTCATAGCTTTAGCCTTTAATAGGCATTCTTCGTATTCCTTTTCGGGATTAGATTTTGCCGTAATTGCGCCACCTACTGAATAAGAAATATACTTTTTTTCTTGGTTATATAAAATACTTCTTATGACTACATTAAAGTCAAAATCGCCATTTGGTGTAAAATACCCTACTGTACCTGAATACAAACCACGTTTCGTTTCTTCGAGATTTTCTATAATTTTCATAGCAGAAATTTTGGGTGCACCAGTCATACTTCCCATTGGGAATGTTGTTTTTAATACATCAATTGGGTTTGTATTTGGATAAATTTCAGAAACTACTGTAGAAATCATTTGATGCACTTGCTTAAAAGAATATACTTTACAAAGCTCTTCAACCTTTACACTTCCTTTTATTGCTGATTTTGATAAGTCGTTTCTAACCAAGTCAACAATCATAACATTTTCTGCTCTTTCTTTGATATCTCTAGATAAATCTGATGCTATTTTATCATCATCAATTTTACTTCTTAATCTTTTGGCTGTTCCTTTAATAGGTTGAGAAATGATTTTATTACCTTCTTTTCTAATATACCTTTCAGGCGATGCAGATAATAAATATTGCTGTTCTATTTTTAAGAAAGTAGCAAAAGGTGGTTTGGAAATTTTATTTAAATCTTCATATACTTGAGCTGGATTTATGGTGCTATTTTCAGCATAAAATTCTTGACAAAAATTAGCTTCATAAATATCTCCCCTTTTGATGTGGTCAATTATTTTATTCACCTTAGCGTAATATTCATCTTTGTGAATTCGCAATTTTATTTTGATATCAGAATTTGATGTTTTGTTTTTAAGATTTCTAGACTGCGTTTGAAATGTCAAATTAGAAATTTCCTCAAAATCACTTTCAATCTCGTCATCCACCATTTTTAGATACTGAAATTCAATAGTATTTCCTATTATAAAAAATAGTTTTTTAGGTTGAAAGAAGAACAAATCTGCAAAACCTAGGCCATCTAAGTTATTCGAAGAAAGTTCTTCTACATCATTTTTAACATCATAAGAAATATAACCAAAAATATAATCTTTGGTTATGGTTTGATATTCTTTTAACTTTTCAAAGGCATTTAAATAATCTGTTTTTATAGATGTAAATTCTTCAACAGCTAATCCACAATCAAAACTAGAATACTGTTGTTTGTAATTGTTAGAATCTAACCATAAAACGGTTTCAAATTGTTGTGCCCAAAGCAAGATTTGCTTTTTAAAGACATTAGTATTTTCTACTGAAAAAGTTTTTATGGTTCTTTGCATTCTACATTAAAAAAACCTCACAGATTACGAAAACTTGTGAGGCTTATTTTTTATTTAAATATTTTTAAGCATTTAATGGTTTTCCATCCCACGCAGCTTTTGCTGCCTCTTTAACAGCTTCAGAATATGTTGGGTGTCCATGACAAATTCTTGCTAAATCTTCTGCTGATGCTCTATATTCCATGGCAACAGCAGCTTCCATAATTAAATCTGCAACTCTTGCGCCAACCATATGCACACCTAAAATTTCATCTGTTTTTTTATCAGCTAAAACTTTTACAAAACCATCAATATCTCCACTTGCTCTTGATCTTCCTAAAGCACGCATAGAAAATTTACCAGATTTGTACTCAACATTAGCATCTTTTAATTCCTGCTCAGTTTTACCAACAGCAGCAACTTCTGGCCATGTATAAACAATACCAGGAACTAAGTTATAATCGATATGTGGTTTTTCACCAGCTAAATATTCTGCAACTACAACACCTTCTTCTTCAGCTTTATGCGCTAACATAGCTCCTTTAACAACATCACCAATGGCATAAATATTCGAGATGTTTGTTTGTAAATGGTTGTTTACATCAACTTGTCCTCTTTCATTTACTTTTATTCCAACTTTTTCCAAACCTAATCCTTCTGTATATGCTTTTCGGCCAACAGAAACTAAGCAATAGTCTCCAGTAAAAGTAACTTCTTCTCCTTTTTTATTGTTCGCTTTTACAATAATTTCATCATTATTTCTTTCAACTGAAGTTACGCCATGGTTTACATTAAATTTCATTCCTTGTTTCTTTAAAACTTTTTGAAGTTCTTTAGAAACATCAGCATCCATAGTAGGAGTAATTTTAGGAGCATACTCAATTACGGTAACATTAGCACCTAATCGTTTGTAAACGGAACCTAGTTCTAAACCAATAACACCACCACCAATTACTAGTAAATTTTTTGGAACTTCCTTTAATTTTAAAGCCTCAGTAGAGGTTATGATTCTTTCCTTATCAATATTTATAAAAGGTAAAGTAGATGGTTTTGAGCCAGTTGCAATAATAATATTTGTACCTTCTATAACTTCTGAAGAACCATCTTTTTTTGAGATTTTTACATGTGTAGCATCCTCAAATGAACCTAATCCTTCATAAATATCGATGTTGTTTTTATCCATCAAATATTTGATTCCTCCTGTTGTGGTTTCAACAACTTTAGCTTTTCTATCAATCATTTTTGAAAAATCAAAAGAGGGCTTTTCTACAGAAATTCCATGTTCTTCAAAATGATGAACAGCATCATAATAATGATGTGAAGAGTCTAATAATGCTTTTGAAGGAATACAGCCAACGTTTAAACAAGTGCCTCCTAATGTGCTATATTTTTCGATGATAGCTACTTTTTTACCTAATTGAGACGCTCTAACTGCGGCAATATAACCTCCAGGACCAGAACCAATAACAACGATATCGTATTTCATTACTTTTGTTAATTTATGAGCACAAAAATACAGATTATTTTAGAGTTTCGTAATAGAATTTATTAGTTTTACTTTATAAGTATTTTATGAACATAAAAAGTTAGTTTTTTGCAAAATCAAAGCGTTTTAATAATTGGAACCGTTTGGGTAGAACCTAATTCTTCTGCTGCTGGCAGCAGGATGCTACAGTTAATACAATTATTTTTAAAGCAAAATTGGGAAGTAACATTTGCTTGTGCTGCTCAAAAAACCACAAATTCATTTCCTCTTGATTTTCTTGAAGTAAATGAAGTTAGTATAGAATTAAATAACTCTTCCTTTAATGATTTTGTAAAAAAATTAAAACCAACAATTGTTCTTTTTGATCGTTTTTTAACTGAAGAGCAATTTGGTTGGAGGGTTGCAGAAAACTGCCCGAAAGCCCTTCGAATTTTAGATACTGAAGATTTACACTTTTTAAGAAAAGTAAGGCATAATCAACTTAAAAAAGGTGAGAAATTCACCAATGACGCTTTGTTAAATTCTGACGATACAAAACGTGAAATTGCTTCAATTTTAAGATGTGATTTGTCTTTAATTATTTCTACTTATGAAATGGATTTACTAAAGTCGGTTTTTAAGATTGATTCGAATATTCTGTATTACATCCCTTTTTTGTATGACAATATTAAAGAGCATCAAATTAAAAATTGGAAATCTTTTGAAGAAAGAGAACATTTCGTTTTTATTGGTAATTTTCTGCATAAACCCAATGTTGATGCTGTAAAAACTTTAAAAAATGAAATTTGGAGTGAGATTAGAGAAAATCTACCAAAAGTTGAAATCCATATTTATGGAGCTTATATAACCCAGCAAATTCTAGAATTGGATAGTCCAAAACAAGGATTTATTATTAAAGGTTATGCAAAAAGTTCGAAAGAAGTTATTGGAAATGCCAGAATTGTTTTAGCGCCTTTGCGTTTTGGAGCAGGAATTAAAGGTAAATTGACTGAAGCAATGCTTTCTGGAACACCCAGTATAACTTCCAATATTGGCGCAGAAGGAATGTGTGGTAGATTTCCATGGAATGGTTTCATCGAAGATAATTTTTCTGATTTTGCATTTATAGCATCTCAATTATATCAAAGCAAATCTCTTTGGGAAAATGCACAACTCACTGGTGTGGAAATCATAAATACTATTTATGATAAAGAAAAATTAAGTCCTTTGTTTGTAAACCGTATTTGTGAGCTTCAAGAAAATATAGAAGAGCACAGAACACATAATTTTTTGGGGAGTTTATTACAACATCAAGCTTTACAAGCTACAAAATACATGAGCAAGTGGATTGAGGAGAAGAATAGATAGTT
>CAJWAC010000067.1 GCA_913020555.1 uncultured Polaribacter sp.
AAAGATGATTCGATTATTAATTTAAAAATAAAATAAAACTTTAGCTTTTTATAACTTACAATTATTAGCAAACAAGTCTAGCCCTGATTGAACGGATTGTTTGAGCTCTTTTGAAGAATGAAAAAAGCGAGTAGTGAAAGCAGGAAATAGCTTCGAAAAAAAACTTTGATTTGAAAATTTAGCGCTATTATAAATTTATTTTAATAAAGTACTCTAAACTTAATAGTGCCTTCTACTGCTTTTAATTCATCTATAACTTGCTTGTTGTATTCTTTATCTAAATCTGTAATTACGTAACCTACTTTTGGGTCTGTAGACAAATACTGCCCTGTAATGTTCAAATCGAATTTTGCTAATATTTCATTGATTTTAGCCATTACACCAGGTACATTTTTATGGATGTGTAAAAAACGATGTGCGTTGGTTTGCCTTGGTAAACGAATGTTTGGAAAGTTTACGGCATCTACAGTATTACCAGAATTTATATATGCCATAATTTTACTAGGAACAAAATCTGCAATATCTCTTTGTGCTTCTTCTGTACTACCGCCAACGTGAGGTGTTAAAATAACATTGTCTAACCCTTGTAATTCCGTATAAAACTCCCCATTTTTTCTTGGTTCTGAAGGATAAACATCTACTGCAGCACCTGATAATTTTTTACTTTTTAAAGCAGCTACTAAAGCAGGAATATCTACCACAAAACCACGTGCTAAATTAACTAAAACTGCTCCTTCTTTCATTTGTGCTATTTCATTTTCCCCAAAGAATTTAATGTTTGCTGCATTATCATCAACATGTAAACTCACGGCATCTGATATAGATAACAACTCCTCTAGTTTACCAACTTTGGTGGCATTACCTAAAGCTAACTTATCTTCAACATCATAATAGTAAACGTCCATCCCCAAAGCTTCTGCCAAAATAGATAATTGTTTCCCTATATTACCATAACCTACAATTCCTAATTTCTTACCACGAACTTCTCTAGAGCCTGCAGCTGTTTTTTGCCATTGACCGTTATGAATTTCTGTACTTCTCTGAAACACAGAACGCATTAACATGATAATTTCTCCGATTGCCAATTCAACTACAGAACGCGTATTGCTGTATGGTGCATTAAAAACTACAATTCCTTTTTCTTTACAAGCCTCTAAATCAATTTGTTTTGTACCAATACAAAATGCACTAACTACCATCAGTTTTTCTGCTGCATCCACCACCTTTTGGGTTACATTGGTTTTAGAGCGGATTCCTAAAACGTGTACATCTTTTATTTTTTCTATAAGCTCATCTTCTGACAAACTTTTAGAAACAGTTTCTACTGAAAACCCATCTGTAGATAGCTTTGTAAAAGCATCTGGATGTATATTTTCTAATAATAAAATCTTAATTCTGTTCTTTGGATAACTAATATTTCGTGGCAACTTGTTAACGTATAAAAATTCATCTAAATTTGGTGCAATATGATCTGCATTCTCAGTGGTTTTTTCTCTAGAAACATTTTCTGTGTAAGCAAAAAACTTATCTGCAATACCAGCTTCACGAGTGACATAATCACTATAACCATCTCCAATAACTTGTATTTCTCCATCAAGATTCATATCACTTAAACACTTGATTTTTCCATTATGCTGAGAAAGTGGATTGGTTTCATCAAAGCTAACAATTTTTCCGTCATTATCAAACTCAAAAGTATTTGCAAAAACTCTTTCTTTTGGTATATTATATTCGGCAACAATTGGATCTATAAACTCCTTAAAACCACACGAAATTACATAAATATCATCTGCAAACTCCTCAAAAAACTCTTTATTACTTTCTATAGATTTTGAAACTTGCTTTTTTAAAGCAATAACCAAAGCTTCTAAATCAGATTCATTCGCATTTAATAATTTAATTCTTCTTTCTAGAGATTCTGTAAAAGAAATCTCCCCATCAATCCCTAAATTTGTGATATCAATTATTTCTTGAATAATTTCATCCTTTTTAGGATTACTCGCTAAGGTAATTTCAGCTAAAACATCTAACGCTTCAACACGAGTTAAAGTGCTGTCAAAATCGAATATATAATTTCTTTTTGTGGCAATCATTTCTTTAAAATATTGATTGATTTTAGGCTGTAAATCTACAAAGTTAGAAGAGAATTAAGAAGTAAACTCAAAGTTTTATGATATCTGTTTTATTTGTAAGATTTATCAAAAAATAGCCTAAAAAAAGTAATTAATAGAGTTAAAAATTGTGAAATCCTAAAATTAATAGCCACCAAATAATGGGTAAGCTTTCAACAAAAAAAGAACTGTAATATTTTGGTTGATTTATTTTAGCTCTCATCAACGAAATAATCAATAAAAAAAAGAAAATCATAAATGATGTTTGCAGCGTTGAAGGGGTATCTGATAAATACTCTAAAATCAAACAAAAAATCATTAAAGCAATACCAAACCTTTTGGTCTGCTCTACTCCTATTTTCTGTGGAATGGTTTTTAATGAAATATCATCGTACTTTAAGTCTCTAATATCAAAAGGTAAGATTAGTACAACTATTAACAAAAAACGTTGCAGTATAAAAAGAATACTATTTAAATTAATGGTTTCATTTGCATCGATTAAAGGAATTAAAACAGTAAAACCAGCCCAAACTGCAGCAACTACAATAACTTTAAGAAAACTTATCTGTCTTAGATTTTTCTTGAATCCACTTAGAAAAGGAACTGCATAAAAAAATGTTAATAGCGAAAAAGGAACTGCGTAAATAAGTGTACTCCAAGAAATTTGATAGGCGAAATAACACAATACTACAAAACTAAAAAAAGAAAATAATTGAATTACTTTTAAACCATTTGCTAAGCTTTTGTAATGCAATTTTGCAACTCCTGAATATTTTACAAAATTATAACCTGTAAGTGTGCCAAAAAAAATGAAATAATTTAAATTTTGATTGTAACTTAAATCAAAATAAACCTCTGTTATTCTAAGTAAAGCAAATACAGCCAAAGCCACATGGATACTGGCATTAATATAAAAGTCAAATATCAATTTTAAAATCTTCATCAAACAAAAATAATCTATTGTTTATAATTATTCTATTTAGTTAATAATTAAATCTTTTACATTCGATTTATTGTAAACTTTAAATGAAAGAATTCGTATTTTTGCAAAATTAAAAATTTAATCGCATTACGCTTAGAAATTAAAAAACGAAATCGATTGAAATAAGTCTATCTAAAACTATATTTAATGAATACAAATTCATTTCAATTAAGACACATTGGTCCGAATCAAAAGGAACAAGAAACAATGTTAGCTGCAATTAAAGCTGATACTTTAGAGCAATTAATTTCAGAAACTGTGCCAGATAATATTCGCTTAAAAGAGGATTTAGATTTAGCTCCGGCCATGAGTGAATATGAATATTTAGCTCATATTAATGAACTTTCTGAAAAAAATAAAGTTTTTAAAAGTTATATTGGTTTAGGTTATCATGAGGCAATTGTGCCAAGTGTTATTCAAAGAAATATTTTAGAAAATCCAGGTTGGTATACAGCTTACACTCCTTATCAAGCAGAAATTGCTCAAGGACGTTTAGAAGCTTTATTAAACTATCAAACTATGGTTTGCGATTTAACAGGAATGGAATTAGCAAATGCTTCTCTTTTAGATGAAAGTACGGCTGCTGCAGAAGCCATGGCTTTATTGTTTGATGTTAGAGAACGTGCAAAGAAAAAAGCTGGGGCGAATAAGTTTTTTGTTTCCGAAGAAATACTGCCACAAACGTTATCTCTATTACAAACACGCTCTACGCCTATTGGTATTGAATTAATTGTTGGTAATCATGAAAATTTTGATTTTGCCGATGACTTTTTTGGAGCAATTCTGCAATATCCTGGAAAATTAGGACAGGTTTTTGATTATGAAAGTTTTGTAGCCAAAGCCAATGAAAAAAACATAAAAGTAGCAGTAGCTGCAGATATTTTATCTTTAATAAAACTAAAGGCACCTGGAGAATTTGGAGCTTCTGTAGTTGTAGGAACAACACAGCGTTTTGGGATTCCTTTAGGTTATGGAGGACCTCATGCCGCTTATTTTGCAACAAAAGAAAAGTACAAAAGAAGTATTCCTGGAAGAATTATTGGAGTTACTAAAGACAAAAACGGAGAACGTGCTTTACGAATGGCACTTCAAACTCGTGAGCAACACATAAAACGCGAAAGAGCAACATCTAACATCTGTACAGCTCAAGTTTTATTAGCTGTTATGGCTGGTATGTACGCAGTTTATCATGGTAAAAGTGGTTTGCAGTATATTGCTGACACTGTTCACAATAAAACAAAGTTAGTTGCAGATTATTTAGATAAAGCAGGTTTTAAACAGTTAAATTCTTCTTATTTTGATACTCTATTAATAGAGATTGATGCCATAAGGTTAAAGCCTATAGCAGAATCTTTTAAAGTAAATTTTAACTATGTTTCAGATCAATTGGTTTCTATTTCTTTAAATGAGGCAACTACTCAAAAAGATTTAATGAAATTATTTACCATTTTTGGTCAAATAAAAAAACGTCCAAATCCTGTTAAAGAAGAAAATTACGATACTTTTTCTCAAATTTTAACACAAGAACCTTTTCATTCAGATTTTGATGTAATTAATGATTTAGTTGCTAGAAAAACCTCATTTTTAGATAATCCTATTTTTAATACGTATCAATCGGAAACAGATATGATGCGTTACATTAAAAAATTAGAACGTAAAGATTTAGCATTAAATCATTCTATGATTTCTTTAGGATCTTGCACAATGAAACTAAATGCAGCTTCAGAAATGCTACCTTTAAGTAATCCTAATTGGGGAAATATTCATCCGTTTGTGCCATTAAATCAGGCTGAAGGCTATCAAGAAGTTTTACAAAAATTAGAACACCAGTTAAATATTATCACAGGTTTCGCTGGCACTTCTTTACAGCCAAACTCTGGAGCACAAGGTGAGTTTGCTGGTTTGATGACTATTAGAGCTTATCATCAATCTAGAAACGATTCACATAGAAACATCTGTATTATTCCTGCTTCTGCACACGGCACAAATCCTGCCTCTGCGGTTATGGCTGGTATGAAGGTAGTGGTTACCAAAACTGCCGAAAATGGAAATATTGATGTTGCCGATTTACGTGAAAAAGCAGAATTACATAAAGATAATTTAGCTGCCTTAATGGTAACTTATCCATCAACTCATGGGGTTTTTGAAAGTGAAATTCAAAAAATCACTAAAATTATTCATGATAATGGTGGTCAAGTTTACATGGATGGAGCCAATATGAATGCCCAAGTTGGATTAACAAACCCTGCAACAATTGGTGCAGATGTTTGTCATTTAAATTTGCACAAAACGTTTGCAATTCCTCATGGTGGTGGAGGCCCCGGAGTTGGACCAATTTGTGTTGCTCCCCAATTAGTGCCATTTTTACCTACAAATCCAATTATTGAAACTGGTGGAAAATACGCAATTACAGCAATTTCAGGAGCACCATGGGGTTCTGCTTTAGCATGCTTAATTTCATATGGTTATATCACAATGTTAGGATTTCGAGGATTAACAAACTCAACAAAAAATGCAATCTTAAACGCAAACTATATTAAAGAACGTTTGCAAGGTAGTTTTGACACTTTATATACTGGTGAAAAAGGACGAGCTGCGCACGAAATGATAATTGACTGTAGAGACTTTAAACAAAAAGGAATTGAGGTTGTAGACATTGCAAAACGTTTGATGGATTATGGTTTCCATGCACCAACTGTATCTTTTCCAGTTGCGGGTACGATGATGATTGAGCCTACTGAATCTGAAAGTTTAGCAGAATTAGACCGTTTTTGTGATGCAATGATTTCGATAAGAAAAGAAATTGAAGCAGCTACAAAAGAGGAAGATAACAACCCTTTAAAAAATGCTCCTCACACTCAAGCAATGTTGACTGCAGACGAATGGAATTTTCCATATACTAGAAAACAGGCTGCATTTCCTTTGGCTTATATAGCTGATAACAAATTTTGGCCTACAGTAAGAAGAGTTGATGACGCTTTTGGAGACAGAAACTTAATTTGCTCTTGCAATCCTATTGAAGATTATATTTAGATATTCTATTCTCAACAATTATAATTTACACAAAAACCGTTTCATAAAATGAAACGGTTTTTTACTTAAATACTCAGCTAATACATTTAAACTGATTTCCTACTTTTCAATTATTTAACGATTAAAACTGAAATATTAAGAAATTGAATCTGTTTATATAATGACATAAGTTCTGACTTTAATCTTGAATAGTATGAAAATAAATTCAAAAAAAAACTCCAACAATAAATGTTGGAGTTAATTACTTTTAAAATTCGAAAGAAATTACTTCTTGAATTTTGCGTATTTGTTTTTGAATTTGTCAATACGTCCTGCAGTATCAACTAACTTAGATTTACCAGTGTAAAATGGATGAGAAGTTCTAGAAATCTCTAATTTTACCAAAGGATACTCAACACCATCAACTTCTAAAGTTTCTTTGGTGTCAGCTGTAGAACGTGTTATGAATACATCTCCATTAGACATATCTTTAAAAGCCATCATTCTATAATTATCTGGATGAATTCCTTTTTTCATTTTATAATATTTTAATTCTTTAATGTTATGTTTGCAAAGTAAAGTTGGTAAAGCTTTACTACTTCTCTAAATAGCTTAATATTACTATTTTGAGGATGCAAATTTAACGATAATTTTTAATTTACAAATAAATAAGTTGCTTTTATTTGTAGTTCATGAAACTTTTATCAAAAATAGAGATATATTAGGGATTTCAGAAGAATTTTGTCTTATCAAAAAATAATAAAATAGTATATAATGAATAAAATTGCGTTTTTAACCAGTACTTTAATCTTACTTTTTATAACAAGCTGCGATAGCAAATATAAATTTAAGCTAGATGTTAGTAAAAAAACAACACTTAATGGTGATGTAAATATCAACCTAAAGGAAGAAAATAATAAGCCTATTGATAATATTCAGTTTTTTATTGATGGCAAAGAAATTACGTCTCAAGGAAATTCATTAAACCTTAAAGCAGCTGATTTTGGAATTGGAAAACATACTGTTTCTGCTTTGGCTTTTTATCCAGGTAAAACTAAAAAACTGAATAATTCTTTTGAGGTTTTTGCAAATAATAAACCTGCTATTTACAAATATGAAATCATCAATTCTTATCCTCATGATAAAAAAGCCTACACACAAGGTTTGGAATACTATAAGGGTTTTCTTTACGAAACTACAGGTAGAAGAGGAGAATCTTCCCTAAGAAAAGTAGAAATTAAAACGGGTAAAGTTTTACAAAAAATTGATTTAGATAAAGAATATTTTGGAGAGGGCATGACCATTTTAGATGACAAGATATATTGGCTGACTTGGGAGGCAAAAAAGGGGTTTGTTTATGATTTAAAAACCTTTACACTTGAAAAAGAATTTGTGTATAATAATAGTAAAGAAGGTTGGGGATTAACAAATGATGGCTCTGAATTGATTAAATCTGATGGAAGCAACAAAATCTGGTTTTTAGATACAGAAACTTTAAAAGAGAAACGCTCAATTCAAGTATACTCCAATGATAGAGCTGTCGATAATATTAACGAATTAGAATTAATCGATGATAAATTATATTCAAATAAATATCAGAAAAATACAATTGTAATCATAGATATTAAGACTGGTGCCGTAGTTGGTTTGGCAGATTTAAGACCTTTAGAAAAAGAAATGGCTAAAACTCAAAAATTAGTAGCTCAAGACGAAGTTTTAAACGGCATTGCTTATGATAAAGAAAATGATAGACTTTTTGTAACTGGCAAAAACTGGGGGAAACTTTTTGAAATCAAATTGATAAAAAAATAATAAAGCTCTCAATTTAAAGTTCTATTTTTATACAAAATTGATTTATGCGTTTTTTAATTACTTTATTTATTTGTTTAGCATTAATTTCTGTAAGTTCTTGCCGGAAAGATTTTTCTACTATTCCAAATTTTGGCAGTTTAGAATTTTCTAAAGACACTGTTTTTTTAGACACAATTTTCACAAATATTGGTTCTGCCACTTATAATCTAAAAGTATACAACAGAGGAAATAAAGACATAACCATACCTGAAATTTCTTTAGAGAATGGTACAAACTCAAACTACAGATTAAATGTAGACGGTATTCCTGGTAAAGAATTTAATAATATTGATATTTTAGCGAAAGACAGCATTTTTGTTTTTGTTGAAACCACTATCGATGTAAATGCTATAGCTAATCCCTTATATACAGATAGAATTCTATTTGATACAGGCACAAATCAACAAGATGTAGATTTAGTAACTTTAGTGCAAGATGCAAATTTTATTTTTCCTGGACGAGACCCAATCACTAGAAAAATTGATAGTTTAACAATTGATGGACAAGCAACAACAATAAAAGGTCGTTTTTTAACAGATACTGAATTAATCATAAATAACACAAAACCTACCGTTATTTATGGCTACGCAGCTGTACCCGCCAATAAAACATTAACTATTGAAGCTGGAGCAAAACTTTATTTTCATGACAACTCTGGTTTAATAATTGATGATAAAGCTACGCTAAAAGTAAATGGTACATTAACTGAAAAAGTAACTTTTGAAGGAGATCGACTGGAAAACCGTTTTGATAAAACCCCTGGACAATGGGGTACAATTTGGATGCGCGCAGGAAGCAAAGACAATGAGCTCAAGCACGCACAAATAAAAAACGGAATTATTGGCATTTTAATAGATAGCATTGGATCTACCTCTACTCCAACTTTAAAGTTAGAAAATACAGAAATTTACAATTTTTCTAATTTCGGAATTTTAGCTAGAGAGACTAATATAGAAGCGCATAATGTAGTAATTGGTTCTGCAGGACAAGCTTCTTTAGCTGCCACAATTGGTGGTACTTATAATTTTACTCACAGTACTTTTGCAAACTATTGGAACAACGGAATTAGACAATTACCAGCTGTTTTAGTTAATAATTTCTTTGTTTACAACGATGAAAATGGTCAGGAAATTACCGCCACAAGAGATTTAAAAGCAGCTAATTTCACAAATTGTATTTTTGATGGAAACAATAATATTGAGCTTCTTTTAGATAAAGTTGATGGTAGTCAATTCAATTACAACATCAGCAATTGCCTTATTAAATTTAATGATCCTGATAATTCATTTGATGAAATTATAGAAATGGACTTTGCAAACAACAGTAATTATCAACAAATAATTCTAAATGGTTTTGCTGACTTTAGAGACACCCTAAAAGAAGATTTTATTATTGGCGAAGACTCTGATGCAATTAACAAAGCAAAAAGTACACTTTTTAATTTTGATATATTAGGAACAGACAGAACCGCGAATCCGGCAATTGGCGCGTATCAAAATATTACTTTTGATTAATATTTAAAAACACAATTCTTTTATCTTTTAAACTAGCTAAAAGATATCTTTCTTTAAAAACAATATTATTCTTTTCAGAGATATTGTCCATATCATAATTGTACACGGAATTAAAAACAACATCTACTAATTATCCATTCTAATTTTTAGAATGATCAATTATTCAGCGTGAATACTAAAATTAACAAATCTATTATCAAAGTAATAAAAAGTAAAATTCTTTTAGTCATTTGCTTCATTTTAACTCTTAAATCTATCAAAATTTGAGTAGATTGCTTTTCGAAAATTTGAACGATATGAAGAATATTATAATAACAGGAACAAGCAGAGGTATTGGATTTGAGCTTGCTAAAATTTTTGCCGAAAACGGACATCAAGTTTTAGCAATTTCTAGAAATATAAAACCTCTAGAAATCATAAACCATAAAAACATATCCCTACTTTCTGTTGATCTTTCTTTGGATACTGACATTGATAAAGTAACCCATTTTGTTACTGAAAATTGGAAAAAAGTTGATGTTTTAATAAATAACGCCGGCAAATTAATAAACAAACCTTTTACAGATTTAACATCAGATGACTTTTTAGAGGTTTATAAAGTGAACGTTTTTGGAGTAGCTACGCTTACAAAAAACATGATTCCTTTTTTACAAAAAGGAAGTCATGTAGTTACAGTAAGTTCTATGGGAGGTATTCAAGGTAGCATGAAATTTCCAGGCTTAGCTGCTTATTCATCTGCAAAAGGAGCTGTAATTACTTTATCTGAATTATTGGCTGAAGAATATAAAGAACAGCAAATTGCTTTTAATGTATTGGCTTTAGGCGCCGTGCAAACTGAAATGCTTCAAGAAGCATTTCCTGATTTTAAAGCACCTTTATCTGCTGCTGAAATGGCGAATTATATTTATGATTTTAGCTTGACTGGAAATAAATTTTACAACGGAAAAGTATTACAAGTTTCATCTACAACTCCCTAAAAACAAGAGCAATATATCCACTCATTTTGAATTCATCTCTTTCTAAATATATTCCTGAAAAATCAATTTTGATGATTGAGTATTTAATTAAACAGAATAATTTTATACTCAAAATTGTGAATCAAAGACAGACAAAACATGGAGATTTCAGAAAATTAGCGAATGGTAAATTTCAAATTACAGTTAACAACAACCTTAACAAACATCAATTTTTATTAACCCTAGTACACGAAGTTGCGCATCATATTACACATCAAAAATTTGGCAGAGTTAAACCCCATGGAAAAGAATGGAAAACTATTTTTCAGCATTTAATGTTGCCTTTTTTAAAGCCTGAAATTTATCCTCCTAAAATATTATCACATTTAGCGCATTATTTAAAAAATCCAAAAGCAAGTACAGATTCTGATGTAAATTTATCACTAGCCCTTAGAAATAACCAATCAGAGATTGGAAAGCATTTTATTTTTGAACTACCTCTTAGTAGCTTATTTCTTTTTAAAAATACAGTTTATAAAAAAGGTAATAAACGCAGAACAAGGATAGAGTGTTTAAATATGAACAATCATAAAGTATATCTCTTTAATCAAAATGTTGAAGTAGAATTATATCAGCATTAATTTTCTCTTCTCATAAACAAAGTATCTAACTTCATTTCCTTCTGCAGCCAAATTCTCAATTCTGTTTCTTTTAAATACACCACACTATCAGGTAATTTTTCGTTCCATTTAATGGTTGCCACAGGCATTGTATCAATTTTAATAAAATCTTTAGAAGATATAAATTTTGCAAAACCAATAGATTTTATGTCCGAATACCTAATTTTTGCGTCTTTTGCAATGGTACTAAAAGTGATGATATTCTGATTTTTATTTAAAGCATCTTGTTCTATTCTATTGTTTAAAGTAGATATGGTTTGCTGTAAATCTGTAATTTGTTTTTGCAAGCCATCAATAATATTCTTGCTCTTTTGCAACTCTTCTCTCTTTTCTTTAAAAGCTGTTGTTATTAATTCAAAACTTTTGGTATCACTACCTTTAATAAAAATAGTAACCTCTTTTAAATTTGAATACAATGGATTTGTATATAATGCATTTTGAAGCATGTTTTTTTCAGCTTCACTAACTTCATTAAAAAAATTTAAATCTATTCGTTTATTTCTAATGTCTAGATCTTTGTCTAACAGTTGATAGTTTGGATTATTATCTATAACGTTTTCAATGTATTTGTTAAATTGAGCGTTCATTCTACTTTCGTTTAAAGCAGTAATAAAGGTATATACAGCAGGAACCATAACAGTAATACCAACTATTGTTGCAATAGTTGCATAACGTTTTCTTTTTGCCACATTTGCATATTTATGCATTGGAAAACCTAACAATTTTAAAACAATAAAAGTAGCAAGTGCAATAAAAATAGTATTAATTGTAAACAAGAACATTGCGCCTAAAGCATATTCAAAACCAATTAATTCGCCAGAAAAACCTTTTGCCAAACCAAACCCGGCAGTACAAAGTGGTGGCATTAAAGCTGTTGCAATAGCCACACCAAAAATTACTGAAGCCACTGTACCTTTTTTCGTTCTAGCCACCATTAAGGCCAATCCTCCAAAAAATGCAATTAAAACATCTCTAATATCTGGTTTTGTTCTTCCCAATAACTCAGAAGTATCTTCTTCTGCTCCTGGGAAAAAGTAAAAATAGACAAAAGAAGCTAATAAACTTAAAACAATCATTGTTGCTAAGCTCACTGCTGATTTTTTAAAAATCTCAATATCATTAATGGCGAACGCACTTCCAATTCCCAGAATTGGCCCCATTAATGGCGATATTAACATTGCACCAATAACAACCGCAGTTGAATCTGCATTTAAACCAACAGAAGCAACAAATATTGCAAAAATTAATATCCATGCAGTAGCTCCTTTGAAAGGAATATCTGCTTTAATTGCATTAATAGTTGCTTCGTAATCTGTATCGTCTTTGAAATCTAAAAGCTCTACTAAAAAATTTTTTATACTGTCAAAAAGACCTAAAGCATCTTTCTGAACATTTTGTTTCGAGTTTCCTTCTTTAGCATTAATGCTATTGCTATTGTCTTCTTCCATCTTTTTTAATATAGGATTGTGGTAAGTTACAAAAAAGCGTATTAAATTGAAATGAAATTATTCTAGATATATTTTATCAATCTCTAATTGAAAACGCTGAGGTTTTTTATTTCCAATAAGTATTGCAATCTCTTCTATAGCATTAGATGAAAAATTATCTAAGTTCTTTTCACCCCAACTTCATTGGACTTACTGGAACCAAGAAGGAAATTCTAGAAGTTGCTGAAAAATACGGAAGTGCCTACATGAAAAATCCAACCATCGACTCAGAATCCAACTATCTAATGTTCCATACAGGCTATGTTTACTTGATTGATCAGTCAGGACAAGTAAGAGCCATTTATCCTAAAGAAACCGAAGTTAACCAAATTGTTAACGACATTAAAGGGTTACTGGTTTCGGGTTGATTCATATCAGGACTTAATTTTCAAAAACAAACAAGAAGTTAACAAAAGCAATTTCATGATGACTACCAAAAGAAACTTTATTAAAAGGTTTTTACCATTCTGGTTCGCACTGATGATGATAGGAGACTCTTGGTGGTTTTTACATTTCAGAGAAGGCTGAAGATCGAAAAGGGGTACTGCTTGCACTTTCATGTACGTCCTGTCATGGGACTCATGGACTGAGTCCTGGAGCAATGTCCACTTTGTATGGAAAATCCTTTGAATACATTGAACAGACAATGCAGGAATATAAAAGAAACAACCGTCCGTCTACAATCATGCACCGAATTGCTAAAGGATACACCTTAGAATAAATTCGTCTAATCTCCAAATACTTTTCCGGCCTCTATACAGGAAAGAGTATACAATGAAAAATATTACACGTCGAAAATTCAACAAAATCATGGGTACTTTTGGCGCGGTTTC
>CAJWAC010000068.1 GCA_913020555.1 uncultured Polaribacter sp.
CGAAAGTTCAGATATCGATGAGGATGGCACAGGTGATAATTCGGATACTGATCGAGATGGTGATGGCGTAAATAACGATACTGACGCCTTTCCAAATGATAGTGCCGAAAGTGGCGACCTAGATGAAGACGGGGCCGGTGATAACGCCGATACAGATCGAGACGGCGATGGTGTGAATAACGATATTGATCAATGTCCGAATACTCCTGTAGAAACTTCCGTAGACGCAGTAGGTTGTGCCATTGCTATTGACACCGATACCGATAACGATGGTTTAGAGGATGCTTGGGAATTAAGAGAACTTTTAAGTTACTATTTTAGCGCTGATGATGACCCGGATAACGATGGCTATACAAATATTGAGGAGTTTAATAATGGAACAGATCCATATTTAAATGATAGTAATAATAACAATTGTAATTCAGACGCAATATTTGCCAATGAATCTACAAGTGCTTTTTGTTTTGAAACAGAAGGTCATGTAAGAAAGTGTTATACTAATAATATTCCATCACATGAATATGGTCCATTTGCTGGTAATAATTCTATTTTAGGTCAAGATTTTGAATATTCTATGTGTTTGTATCCTGAATCTTCAGATATTATTAAAGAAATTTCTGAAGACCCAACTTCTCAAGGTTGTGGAGGAGGAACAATATTTGGAGTTTCAAATATTGGAATAAATTATTCTCCTTTTGCAAGATTATATTGGGTAAACCCAAATACGCAAGAAGAAAATATAGATTGGCATATAGAAGCAGATTTTACATTAAATATGGATTTAAATGGAGGACATGTAAACAATGTAAGTAGATACCATTATCATAATATTCCTTCAGATTATTTTAATAATGATTTGCAAATTGACGGAACAAATCACTCTCCAATTTTGGGTTATGCTGCTGATGGATTTCCCATTTATTACAAGTATTTGTATTCAGACCCTAACAATACAAATAGTTCAATTTTAGATTACGGCAGCAGTTATCAACTTAAAGAAGGAAGTAGACCAGGAAATGGAATAAATGCACCTAACGGAGTTTATGATGGTAATTACGTAGAAGATTATGAATATATAAATTCTATTTCAGAATTAGACGAATGTGGAGGAAGATTTGGTAAAACACCAGAATATCCTGAAGGCACTTATTATTACGTATTAACGGATAATTGGCCTTATATACCAAGATGTTTAAAAGGTGTTAATGTTGATAATTCTTTTAAAATTGGACCAAACTGCCCAGATTCCACAGCAGAAACAGATTGTAGTAACCAACCTTTGTCTTTTGAACAATTTATTTTAAATAATGATATTTTAAAACTATATCCCAATCCAGCCAATCACTATTTCAAATTTGATTTTGGTAGTAATTTTGATAAAACTAGGATTAAAAAAATTAAAATTTTTAGTCAAAATGGACAGTTAATAAGATCATTTGATGAATTTATTGAAAAAATGGAAATCACTGAATTAAATTCAGGTATTTATTTTATTCAGATTTTTATTGACAAAAACCAAATAACAAAGAAAATTATAATTCAATAATGAAAACTTCATTCTTAACTTTTATTTTATTTCTGAATATGTTGTATCACGCAGGTAATATGGCAGAGTACGAGTTTACCTACAATAATAATAAAGTTTACATGAAATTTAAAATTGATAAATCAGAGTTAGCTGCATTAAATCTATCTGTTTATTGTAAAGATGATATTAACACATCTTTATGTATTAATGATTATTTGAATAAAAATTTAATAGTTAAGATAAATGACAAATTAGTTCAGTTCACTTTAGAAAATTCATTTATGGAGAATCATCATTTAGTAATTAATTTAAGTGGGAGTAATTATTTTGCAAAAATTAACAAAATATCAGTTATAAATGAATGTTTCTACGACCAAAATAGAAACTTTAAAAATAGATTAATTTTCAACTTTAATAATTATAAAAAATCTTTTCTCCTCAACATAAACAAGAATACAATAAATCTAAATTTACAATAGTGCAAGTTTACAGTTTCTAATTTTTAATAAAAATAATTTCAACTGAATATGTAAGATTTTGCTAGATAATGAATTTTTATATTTATATTCGTTAACGTTTCTTTAACGCTTATTAAATATTTAGAAGGCATTTGTATGAGAATTATAAAAAAATATTTATTATTTGGACTTCTTTTTACATTTTTGAGTTTTTATACACAGGGTCAAAAAAAAGTAAATATCGGTATTTCCATTGATAAAAAAACAGATCAAACAAGCATCTTGTTAGAATCTTTAAAGAAAGAAATTACAGCTGTTGTTGGTGAAGATGCAGAATTATTTTTTTCCGCAGAATTAGAAAATAATTTCAATACTGATCTTGCAAAAGAAAATTATAAAACTATTGTTGACAATAATGTTGATATAATTTTAGCATTTGGAGTTGTAAACAACTATGTGATTTCTCAATTTGAATCTTATACAAAACCTACTATTGTATTTGGCTCGCTAAGTAAAGAACTTTCGGGAAATAATGCTACAGAAAAAAATAAATCAAATTTCATCTCTTTTGTTACTTCACAATCCTACAAAGACGATTTAGAATTATTAATAAAGTTATCTAATGCTAAAGAAATAGGTATAATAATTGAAAACACTTTTTTAGAAAATTTCCCAATTAAATCAACATTTGATAAGATAGGAGAGGAGTTAAATATTTCCACTAAACTTATTCCATTTTCAAGTACGTCACAAATCAATAATAATTTAGACAATCTTGATGCGGTTTACATAGCAAGTGCAACTTATTTTTCAAATGATGAAATTAAAGAATTATCTAATATTTTTATTTCCAAGAAACTTCCTTCATTTTCAACAATTCCTGCAAGTAGCATAGAAAATGGTATCTTAGCTACCAATCATGGCCAATCAGAAATTGATCAATATTTTAGAAGAATAGCGTTAACAGTAGAATCTGTAGTGAATGGTGTCGAATTATCAGATTTAGAATCGAATATTAATACTCAGAAAAATCTTACAGTAAATTATAATACAGCAGAAAAAATAGGTTTACCATTAAAATATAGTTTAATTGCTTCAACTAGTTTTACTGGAGACCCAAAAGAAATTATAGCAGATAAAACATATAATCTTAAAACTATAATTAAAGAAGCAATAGACAAAAACTTATCTTTAAAAGAAGTTCAAAAAGATTTATTAATTAGCGAAAAAGATAAAAATATTGCCAAAAGTGCATATTTACCTAATTTAAATTTAAATGCAGTTGGTAATTATATTGATCCTGATTTGGCAAAAATTAGCAATGGTCAAAATCCTGAAATTAGCACTCTTGGAAATTTAACTTTAAGTCAAACTATACTTTCTGAAAATGCAAACGCTAATATTGGCATAAAAAAGTCTTTACTAAAAGCACAAAAAGAAAGTTACAATAGCGAATCTTTAAACACTATTTATAATGTTGCTACAGCTTATTTTACAGCATTAATTCTAAAAGCAAATCTTTCTATTCAAAACCAAAACTTAGAGTTAACAAAATATAATTTAAAAATAGCTCAAGAAAATTATGAAGCTGGGCAATCAGGCAAATCAGATGTGTTAAGGTTTAGGTCTCAAATGGCTCAAAATACCCAACAAATGATTGAAGCTATTAATCAACTTGAAAAGGGGTATTATGTTTTAAATCAGTTATTAAATAATGCTATTGATACAAAGATTGATGTTGAAGAAGCACAACTGAAAAGTGGAATTTTCAAAAATTATAATTATGAAGAATTAGGTAAATATTTAGATGACCCTACTTTAAGAATTCCTTTTGTTAAATTTTTAATTCAAGAAGGAATGGCTAACTCACCAGAATTAAAGGCTTTAGATTATAATATTGATGCTGCAAAAAGAAGTCAAAAACTTTATGGAGTTGGTAGATTTATTCCAACAATTGCATTACAAGGGCAATATAATTATGAATTTTCTAGATCTGGAGTTGGTGTTAATTTTCCTCAAGGATTTTCAGCAATACCTCAAGGCTATTATACAGTAGGCTTAAATGTTTCTATTCCAATATTTAATCAAAATAATAGAAATTTAAATAAACAAATTGCAGATATTCAAAAAGATCAACTTGAGATTTCTAAAGATAACGTAGCTTTAAGTATTGAAAAAAATATAAATGATGCTGTTTTAGACTTGGTAAATCAAATTTCTAATATCGAGTTATCTAAAGTATTTGAAAATACAGCAAAAGAGGCATTAGAATTAACAACAACATCATATGAAAACGGTGCAGTAAATATTGTTCAATTATTAGATGCTCAAAATAATTTTTTACAAGCTCAATTGGCAAGTGCTAATGCAAATTACAATTACCTACAAGTTTCAATGCAATTGGAAAGATCATTAGGTCTATTTTTTATTTTACAAAACGAAACTGAACGAGAGGCATTTATTGAGCGATTTTTAAAGTTTATTAATAATCAAGATTAAATTTAAATATAAAATGTTTAAAAAAATATATCAAATTAGTTCTTTAGCTTTTCTCTTATCTTTTATGGGTTGCAATGAAAAAACTGTTAAAGAAAAAATACCGGTTAGACCAGTAAAGTATGCAGAAGTAGCCTATTTAGGTGGTGAAACAACTCGTCAGTTTTCAGGAACCGCCAAAACTGAAAAGGTTATAAATTTAAGTTTTAGGAGTAGTGGAATCATAACTAAATTTAATCTAAAACTTGGTCAAAAGGTGCGTAAAAATCAACTTTTAGGAACTTTAGACAATGTTTCAGCAAGATTAAGTTATGAATCTTCAATAGAGGGAAAAAACAGTTCAGAATCGCAAATGAATACTACTAAGTTAAATTTAAATAGAATTCGTTTGTTGTATGAAAAAGGAAGTGCTTCTTTAAGTGATTATGAAGCAGCAAAAAACTCTTATAAAACAGCTGTAGCCAGTTACGAATCCTCAAAAAGAAGTGTTGCTATACAAAAAGATAAAATTGATTTTGGTTATCTGTATGCTCCTGAAAATGGAGTAATTGCCCAAGTTACTGCTGAAATTGATGAAAATGTTGGGCCAGGTCAAATAGTTGGAGTTTTAAATGCAGACTCTTCAATTGAAATTAGTCTAGGTTTACCAGAATCAATCATTAATTCGGTAGAAAAAGGAATGAAGGTAACAGTATCTTTTACGGCTATTGAAAATAAAAAATTTAATGCAATTGTTACAGAAGTTGCGCCTGCAATTAACAATAACACATCCACTTATCCAGTAACTGTTACAATTACAGATAAAGATGAAAAGATTAAAAGCGGTATGGCTGCAAATGTATTCTTTGAATTTGCTAGTGTAAAAGGAATCAATGGGGTTTTAACTGTTCCTGCAAATGCTGTAGGAGAAGATTCTGACGGAAGATTTGTATTTATTATAAAGGATGATAAAGATACTGCCATTGTACAGAAACAAAAGGTTACCATTGGCGATTTAACATCAAATGGATTTGAAATTACATCTGGATTAAATGTTGGGCAAAAAATAGCAACTGCAGGTTTACAAACCTTGTTAGATGGCCAAAAAGTAAAACTTAACTAAATAATTTCTATGAATTTAGCTGCTTTTTCAATCAATAGAAATCGAATTACATTAACAGTATTGGCAACAATAATGATAATGGGTGGAGTTTTTTATCAATCCTTATCAAGAGATAGTATGCCTCCTTATACAGTAAGAGTCGCTACTATTGTTTCATCATTTCCAGGTTCCAGTCCAGAAAGAGTTGAACTACTTGTAACAGATAAGGTTGAAAAAACAGTACAAGAAATCCCAGAACTTAAAGAGGTTAGTAGTACCTCTAGATCTGGATTATCTGTAATTTCTGTTGAATTAAAAGATCAAGTAAAACCTGAGGATTTACAGCCTGTGTGGGACAGATTAAGAAGAAAATTGTCTCAAATTAAAGGATTGCCATCTGGCGTAACACCTGTTTTAAACGATGATGGTATAGGAGAAGTTTTTGGTATTGCAGTTGGTTTAGTAATTGATGGGTTTTCTTATGCCGAAGCAAAGGAATATATAGATGATATAAAGGATGATTTTATAAAATTAGATTTAGCCTCTAAAGTGGAATTAGGTGGTGTTCAAGATGAAAGAATTTTTATAGAGTTTGATAATAGTAGATTAAAAGAATATGGTTTATCTGCGGCAAAACTTCAAAATATAATTGGTTCTACAAATATTTTAAGTTCTGGAGGTGAAGTTAATCTAGGTAAGGAAAGGATTATTTTAGAACCTACAGGGAATTTTAATTCATTAAATGACATAAAACAAACTTTAATTCCAACGGGAGACGGCTCTCAAATGGTTTACCTTGGTGATATTACAAAAGTAAAAAAGGGGTATATAGATCCATCAAACCAAGTTGTCTATGTTAATGGAAAAGAAGCAATATCCTTGCATATTAGCTTAAAAGAGGGGGCAAATATTATTCAATTAGGAGAGGATATAAACAAAGTTATAAGCCAATGGCAATCAGATTTGCCGGTTGGCTTAGAATTGAAAAGACTTTCTTCATTAGATACTTATATAAGTGATAAAATCAGTTCTTTTGTAGTTAATTTATTGCAATCAATAGGTATTGTACTTGTTGTAATGTTAATATTTTTAGGTGTACGAACAGGAAGTATTATTGCTAGTTTAATACCAATGGTTACCATTATGACTATTATGTTAATGGGAGTAATTGGTATGGGTTTAAATCAAGTTACTTTAGCAGCATTAATTATGGCTTTAGGGATGATGGTTGATAATGCTATTGTAGTTGCTGAAACTGTTATGGTAAAAATGGAAAAAGGAGTAGAAGCAAAAAAAGCAGCTATTGATGCTTGTGGCGAACTGTTTACTCCACTATTAATTTCAACCTTAACAACTTCTGCTGCATTTTTAGCATTTTTTATGGCAGAATCTACAATGGGAGATATTGTGGGGCCCATATTTGTGGTTATCACTTTAGCATTATTATCTTCTTGGATACTTGCTCTAACAGTTATCACCTTATTTTGTTTTATATTTCTTAAGGTAAAGCCAAAATCAGAAAAGAAAGAATCTGTAATTGATAAAACTATTTATTTTTTGAAATTAAAATATAAAAACATAATACTTGGAGCCTTAGCTTATAAAAAAACAGTTCTTTTAGGAATTGTTGCTGCATTTATTTTATCATTATTTGGTTTCGGTAAAATCCCGTTTATATTTTTCCCAGATAGTGATAGAAATATGGTCACTTTAGATATAAATTTACCTCAGGGAACTAGAATAGAAGCCACTGAATCATTGGTAAAAGATATTGAAACGCATATAACAAAAAATTTATTAGTAAATGATGATAAGGTTGATGGCATAACTGATTGGTCTTCCTTTGTAGGTTCTGGTCCAGAATCTTATGATTTGGGTTATACAACAGATGAGCCAGACCCAAGTTATGCTCACATCTTAATAAATACATCAAGTTTTATTTACAATAATGAAATTGTTAAAAAATTAGACGAATTTTGTTTTAATGCATTTCCAAATGCTGATATTAAAGTAGGATTATTAGGTTCTGGTGGAGGTGGTACACCAATAGAGGTAAAAATTTCTGGCGATGACCCTGATGTTCTTGCAAAACTTTCAGAACAAACAAAACAAAAGCTAAAAACTATTTCTGGAACAAAAAACATAAAAGATGACTGGGGTCCAAAGACCAAGAAGTTTGTTGTAAGTATAGATCAAAATAAAGCTCAACTAGCAGGTGTAACAAGTTCAGATATTGCTACATCACTTCAAACGGTCTTAAATGGTTTCAAGACAGGAGAATATAGGGAAGATGATAAATCAATACCTATATTAATGAGAAGTAATGATAGTCAGCAACAAACTCTTGAATCTATTGAAACTCTAAATATTTATGCTCAAAATACCGGGAGAAGTGTACCTCTTTTGCAAGTTGCAAGCATTTTACCTGAATGGCAATATGCTAAAATTAAAAGATTAGATATAGATAGAACAATTAACGTTAGTAGTGAATTAACTGCAACAGGAAATGCTTCTCAAATAATGTCTCAAATTACTCCATATTTATTAGAAGTTTCAAAAGAATGGCCAAAAGGTTATGCCTATAAATTTGGAGGTGATGCAGAGAACACAGCCGAAAATATGGGAGCTGTAATTAGTTATTTACCGCTTTCTGGATTTATTATTATACTGCTATTAATCATACAATTTAATTCTGTTAGAAAAACCTTTATGGTAGCTTCTACCATACCATTAGGAATCATTGGAGTTGTTATAGGTTTATTAATTTTTCAAGAGCCTTTCGGTTTTATGCCTTTTTTAGGTGTAATCTCCTTAGCAGGGATTGTTATTAATAATGCAATTGTACTTATTGATAGAGTCCAAATTGAGGAAAACGAAATTAAGAGACCGATTGCTGATGCTATAATTGCTGCTTGTTTACAAAGATTCCGTCCTATTTTATTAGCAACATTTACCACAGTGCTAGGTCTTATTCCGTTATATTTGAGTGGAGGAGAAATGTGGGAAGGTATGGCTGTTAGTATAATGATAGGTTTACTATTTGGAACCGTTATAACTTTATTGTTTATCCCATTACTTTACAGTATTTTATATAAAGTAAACTATGCTCAATATCATTTTGATGAACAGATAATGGACGATTAATTTCAAATTTTAAAATTAAAAATGTCAATTACTAAAAAAGTTATCCATTTTTTAAGAACTTATAGATTTGAGTTATTTCTTATAACTATATTCTTTAATCTCTTTAGCGGAATTATTTTTAACAATGAATTTTTTCTTAATTATGTTTCTCAAATAGGTTGGCTTTTAAATGTTTTAGCGGGTATTAATTTGATTGAGAAAAGGAAAATTAGACTGCTATTATCAACTTTATTTTTAGTTACAGGATTTTTATTAGGGTTTTCCGTTTTCTCAACGGATAATTTGATTTTTACACAACTTAGTTTTTGTTTTTACTTTTTACTTTACGTAATTATTAGTTATGAAATTATAAAACAAATTTGGAGTACAAAAGAGGTTACAAAAGATTTAATTTATGGAGTAATGTCAGGTTATATATCTTTAGGTCTTGTTGGTTATTTTATTTTTGCAGCTGTTGAAATTGCTTTTCCAGGTTCTTTTTCTAGTTCTTTATTTACTGAAAATATGAGTATCGGTGAAAAATCTGATAGTCTGTTATACTTCAGTTTTATCACATTAATGACTATTGGTTACGGAGAAATTTTGCCAGCTACTGCAACTGCTCAAAAAGCTTCAATTCTCCTAGGTTTAATGGGGCAATTCTATTTAGTGATTATAACTGCTGTAGTTGTAGGAAAGTATATGAAATATAAAATTAGATAAACTTTCTTATTCACAATAAATTATATGTAATCAAAAGATAAAAACTCTTTTCAAAAAAACAAAATGTTGAGCAACAATAGGTTTTTTAATTATAAGTTTGGTAAATATCTATTCAAAAACTCTTAATTTTACCTATTCTAGGGATTTAGTTCTTTTCTTTAAGTGAAGTATTTTTACCTTTTATTCTATTTCTTCACATCAAGAAATTATTGTGTGAGAAAAAATAGTAATCAATTATTTGCTTCTAATTGTCTTTTTTTTCTGACTTCAATAAAATTTCTAATAAAAGTTATCATCGCTATTAATGTAGTAAATATCATAATACTAACTCGTATTACAGCAGCTATATCTGCACGTCCTAGAGCTCCTAATAATGGTTTTATTAGACCTAAAAGAATTACAAACGTCAAAAGAACAGCAATATGGGCAATAACTTTATTTTCTTTTATTAATCCAGGTGTACAAACAAGTAAAATAATACCAATAAAAGTTGGAATTAGTGCCGTAATTGAAGGCGTTTCTGAAGAAAAATATCCCCAAGAAGATAAAACAATCAGAATTATGGAATTAATTAAATTTGCTATAAACGGTTTCATATGAATTAGATTTTCTAGTTTTATTTATTTGTATTGTTCAAAAAGGTTAATCAATTTTCAGAAATGCTAAATTAATATTTTCTTTTCTTAATAATTCATTTTCAACAGCTAAATCATAAGGTTTTCATTAAATTTTGTAACGATGTCTTTACTTGAATTTAATTTCTAAATGCTATCAATAGAAAATAGAATCCATCATTATTATGCCAAATAGTTTATAATTTTAATAGGAAAGCAGAAAGTGTTACACATTAATTTTCACAACTCAAATTAAATTTAGCAGATTATTTTGTAATTTAGGACACTATTAATGATTATAAAAACCTCTAAAGATGAAAAAAAGTTTTAAATTTTTTCTCCTTATTTCATTTACATTTTACTCTTTAAACGCTCAAGATCGAATTACAGGTGAATCATTTGCTACACGATCTGAAGTATTAGGACAAAACGGAATGGTGGCAACAAGTCACCCTTTAGCCACACAAATAGGACTTGATATCTTAAAAAATGGTGGGAATGCCATAGATGCAGCGATAGCAGCAAATGCCGCATTAGGACTAATGGAGCCTACCGGATGTGGTATTGGAGGTGATCTGTTCGCGATTGTTTGGGATGGAAAAACAAAAAAATTATACGGCTTAAATGCAAGTGGCCGTTCTCCTAAAGATTTAACTTTAGAGTATTTTGAAAAGCAAAAAATGACTAAAATACCATCTTACGGACCTCTACCTGTTAGTGTTCCAGGAACTGTAGATGGATGGTTTGAATTGCATAAAAAATTTGGATCAAAACCGATGTTAGAAATTCTTACGCCAGCAATTGAATATGCGGAAAAAGGGTTTCCTCTCACTGAACTTATTGCATGGTATATGCAACGCACAATTCCTTTTTTTGAATCAAAAGGGTTTCCAAATATTTATAATAACTACAAGGCTCAACATGCAGGTAAATTGCCAAATGAAGGAGAAATTTATAAAAACCCTAATTTGGCAGAAACCTATCGACAAATTGCAAAAGGAGGTAGAGATGTGTTTTATAAAGGAGGTATAGCCAAAGCCATTGGAAAGTTTATCCAAGAACAAGGAGGTTTTCTTTCTTCTAAAGATTTAGCAGCGCACAAATCAGAATGGGTAGAGCCAGTATCTATAAATTATAGAGGATATGATGTTTGGGAACTTCCTCCTAATGGACAAGGTATTGCAGCTTTACAAATGTTGCAAATTTTAAAAGGGTATGACTTTTCTAATATTGATTTCGGCAGCGCAGAACATCTACATCTTTTTACAGAAGCTAAAAAATTAGCATTTGAAGATCGTGCAAAGTATTATGCAGATATGGATTTTTTTAATGTTCCATTACAACAATTACTATCAGAAGAATACGCAGAAAATAGAAGAACTAAAATAGGAAAAAGAGCGGGCACATATAGTGCTGGAGAAATCTCTGCAGGAGAAACAATTTATATGACTGTGGCAGATAAATACGGTACTATGGTTTCTCTGATACAAAGCAATTATAGAGGGATGGGTTCAGGTATGGCTCCACCAAATCTAGGTTTTATGTTACAGAATAGAGGTGAGCTGTTTAGTTTAGAGCGTGACCAAGCCAATACTTATGCACCGCAGAAAAGACCTTTTCATACCATTATTCCTGCATTTATTACAAAGGATGGAACCCCATATGTTAGTTTTGGTGTAATGGGAGGTGATTTTCAACCCATGGGACATACACAAATTGTAATGAATTTGATTGATTTTGGAATGAATCTTCAAGAGGCTGGAGATGCTCCACGTTGGGATCATACTGGAGGAGCTACACCTATGGGTCTAAAAACCACAAATACTGGCATGATACGAACAGAATCTGGAATTCCGTATGCTACAATTCGAGAGTTGATGGATAGGGGTCATCGAATAGGAACAGCAAGAGGGATTTATGGTGGTTACCAAGCTATCTTATGGGATGCCATTAATAAAGTCTATCATGGAGCTTCAGAAAGCCGAAAAGATGGGCAGGCGGCCGGATATTAACAGAAATACGAGTATGAATAAACCGCTGTGATTAAAGATTTTTGTTCTATTTTAGCAGTAAAGTAAGGCTTCAAATAAGCATTCTTAGAAATTGAGAATTTATAGTATTTATATAAAAGACAAGTAATCTAAAAAATAGGAAGCATCAACAATTATTAAATTTTAAATCTAATTACTTGTAACAATGTCTTATTTTACGGCGTCTACTTAATTTGTAATATAATCATAACTTAAAAATATAAAATTAAATGAAAACTACAATTGCAAAAATTGGAAGTGCATTATTTCTTTTTTTTGGTTTAGCAAACCAAGTAAACGCACAAGAAATTGTGGGTGCATGGAAAGGTAAATTATCAGTACAAGGAATGGAAATCCCATTGGTGTTTAATATAAAAACTTCAGAAGAAGGAATTTACACAACAACCATGGATAGTCCATCACAAGGCGCCACAGATATCCCTATGGATACAACAACATTTTCTGAGAACACATTAACTATTCAACTTAAACAAGCTGGAATAAAATATGTGGCAATATTAGAAGGTTCTGCATTAACTGGAACATTTTATCAAAATGGAATGGAATTACCTATGACACTTAATAAAACGATTAAAACAAAACCTGGTAATACAGATTTGCCATCTACAGACGAAGAGTTAGAAAAATTAGCAAATTATAGCCCGTCAAATTACAAATATTCGGTGGAAGATTATTTTGCAAGACCAAAAGCAGGTTCTTTTAGCTTTTCTCCAAATGGCAAATATTTATCTTATAAAGAAAAAGATGAAAATAAGAAAAACCATGTATATGTAAAAAATCTTACTACTGATGAAGTGGTAAGAGTTATCGAAGAAAAAGAGGAGTTAATAAGGGGGTTTGGTTGGGCTAATGACGATAGATTGATATATGTAATGGACAAAGGAGGTAATGAAGATTATCATTTATTTGCCGTTGATGTTGATGGCCAAAACCAGAAAGAATTAACGCCTTTTGAAGGCGTAAAAGTTAACATACTAAATAACTTAAAAGAAGATAAGGATCATTTAATCATTTCAATGAACAAAAATAATCCTCAAATTTTTGAGCCATATAAAATAAATATTGTTACAGGTGAATTAAAGCAACTTTATAAAAATGAAGATGCTGCTAATCCAATTGATGGATATGTTTTTGATAAAGAAGGAAATTTAAGGGGTTTTTCTAAATTAAGAGACGGTGTAAATAGA
>CAJWAC010000069.1 GCA_913020555.1 uncultured Polaribacter sp.
TTTTAGAAATAGCATCACCTAAAGATTCAGATTCTACGCCTCCTCCATTACCACCAGATACTTCTTCTGAGGTTATAATCACGGAAAAGTTAGTTTCTGTTGAGCATCCATTTGTATTCACTCCATTAAATACAAGGTTAAATATTCCTGCCTGCGTGAATGTGAAATATACTAAGGGTTCATTTTCATGCAATCCGTTGCCAATACCAGCTAAAGACCAAGAATAACTTGTAAAATCACCATGATTGCTTAAAGTAAACTCTTTGGCAACAGCATTTGTTGCAATTGTGGAATTTGTTTCTGCTATAATTGCTGCGGCTTCTGGAAGTACTGTAATTTGCTTGGTTTTTGTGTCTGAACCAAAACTATTCGTCGCTAATAAAGTAACTGTATAAATACCTGCTGCTGTGTATGTTTTTTTCGGATTCATTAGGTTACTAGTAGTACCGTCTCCAAAATTCCATGTGTATGTAATAGGGGCTGTTGGTTGATACTCTGGATCTGTATTTGAAGTATTGTTAAATATAAATTCGTTTCCAGTTAAACACTCATTGTCATTTACAGAAAATAAAGATAAAGGAGCAATTCCTGCTGGAGTAGGGGCATTTACTTCAGTATTAAAGTTAGCACATTCTATATGTCCTCCGTTTTGTGTGAATCCCATTCCAATTACTTGGCCCAATATATTGGCGGTATTAACTGTTTTAGTAATATTTGCAAAAGGAGCCATAATTGTGCCTGCCACTGCTTTATTTCCTTCAAGATTTAGCTCTGTTGTATTGTAAAAGTTATATAATATATAAGCACTTTGTGCTAAAGCTACATTATTTTGTTGCCACACAGTCCAATTAAATGAGCCCATTGCATCAATATTAATTATGAGGGGCATATTTGCATTTGGTTGATGATTAAATGTAATCGTATTGACATTATTTAAGTCTGTACCAGTAACGTTTAAATAGTTCGTCCCATTTTGAAGATCAATTTGAATTGTATTAGGTAAACCTGTATTAACTATAGTATTACCTTCAGAATTTTTTACTTGAACGTTGTTTGAATTTCCAGATAAACTTATAGAATTAGTTCTTAATTGTTGGAAAGCCAAAGGAAAATCAATTATATTTTGATTAAACACTGGATTCATTCCAACCGAAGAACTAAAGCTATCTGCATTCCCCATTAATTGAATATGAGATGCTGAATTATAATCTGAATCAGGAGTGATTCTAATTGGTGTTGGCGCATTTTGAGGATCTGCATACCAAGCGTTTCCTCCATTTGCATTTCCTATTTGCGCATATTGTGAGGCATTAATAACGTTTAAAATTCCGTTATTATAATTTACTTTTTCTCCTACTAATAATCCTATGTCGTTGCCATTAATATCGTAACACCCGCAATCTTGTGATGCTACTCCATAATTTCCATTAATAGTTAAATCTCCTCCAGCTGCAAAACTACCATTTGTGTTTCCACTTATTAATTCAACATTGTTCTCTACAAATACATTAAAACATCTCGCGGGCAAAGTAGGATTATACTTTAATCCCACAGTAACATTGAATGTGCATTCTGCAATATTGTTAGAGCTGTCAGTTGTTCTGTAAGTAATTGAAGTTGTCCCAATCGGAAAATTAGAGCCGCTTGATAAACCTGCAACTAAAGTAGTTGTTGCGTTACAATTATCTGTTCCGATAGGTGGATTATAATTAACTATAGTTCCGGAAGAATTAGTTGTAAAACCTGCATCAATATCAGCAGGACAGATAATTACAGGATGAGTCTCATCTATTATATTTACATTGGCAATCTCCGTAGCTGAATTTCCATTATTATCGGTAACAGTAAGTATAATTGTGTTATTGCCAATGTTATTGCAATTAAATGTACTTTTATCAATAGAGATATTAGCAATACCGCAAGAAGCTGTTGAGTTATTGTTGATATCAGCCGCCGTTATAAAGGCTTCACCATTACTATCCAAATGTACTGGGATGTTTCTTGTTTTTGCATTTATGGTACAATTATTAACTGTAATATTAAATAACTGATTAATTACACCTCTGGCATCCATGTGATGATTTTTGTCCTCAGCTTGAATGTTAATCAAATTTTGACCAACGGCTGAAATTGTAGGAGTTCCTTTTAAAGTTGCTGTACCATCTCCGTTATCTGTTACAGATAGCCAAGAAGGTAAATTATTTCCGAAAATTGTTAAAGTATCTCCATAGGGTATATCTGGGTCTGAAACCAATATCGTATAAGAGTATGGCAGCCCTACATCTGCGGTAGTAACGGGAGTAGATGAAAATGTTGGTGGAGTGTTAATAAGTTGACTAACTTCATGAGTAACTTGTTCGCCATATGAATCCTCAGCAGTAAAAATAACATGTTTATGACCCCATTGTGCTTGAGTAGGTGTCCAACTAAATACACCAGAAGTAGGGTTGGCTGCAGCAGTTGGAAGAGGACTGAATGATACTCCTGTATAGATAGGAAGCATGGCACCAGTCATTGAATTTTTACCTTCAATCGAAATAATGGAAACTAAATCATTCACATCTGGATCTGATGCTTGAACCGTATATTGAATCAAACTACCAGGACTTACAACAGTATTGTGTACACCTTCTGTTGGAGTTGGAGGTACATCAAAAACG
The DNA here is from genome assembly GCA_913020555.1 of uncultured Polaribacter sp. GTDB lineage: Bacteria > Bacteroidota > Bacteroidia > Flavobacteriales > Flavobacteriaceae > Polaribacter. The sequence continues at coordinate 2,661 of CAJWAC010000069.1, forward strand.
GGATTCATAGAAATATTAATTGCCACACTAGTTGAAACTGTTACATTATTATTATCTTGAGCAGTAAAATTTATTAGGTATTGACCAAATTGATTATTACTTGGAGTCCAACTAAAAGTATGATCTATAGGGTTTCCATTTGTGCCAAATGTTGGAGAAACGGATGATCCAATGGGCATGCCCGATGCAGAAATACTAACTGAACTTCCAGTATCTACATCAAAAGCTCTAAGTGGGAAGGTAATATTCTGACCTGGAGAGATTTGGTATGAAAATCCATCCGAGGGGGTAACACTGTAATCCCATTCTGGTGGATTGGATTGCTCAGTTATTTCCATAATAAAATCGACCAAAATTGAGGCACCTTGGGAGTCTGTAATTACTACAGCCGCGTTATATAAATCACCAACTGTTTTGCCAATTGTATTAAATGTTGCCAATCCGTTGTTAGATACAGAGAAACCTGAAGGTTGTGAACCAATCCATCCATCTGAGTTTGTCGCTAACCTATAAGATAAAGCATCATTATCAGAATCTACAGCAGGGATATTGAATGTTGCATTTATTCCCTCTTGTACATAAGCTAAAGCGGGTAAAGAAGTAACGGGAGAATTGTTTCCTGAACCAATGTTAATTGAAGTAAAAACATACCATCTTTGATTCGCATTATTTTCTAAACCTCCTATTTTACAGCATGATGAATACCAGATTTTGTAATCTCCGTCTGATGGGAATGTGTATGAAATCTCACCAGAATAATACTTAATGCCGTTGGCGTCGCTCGTAAGGTTTTCGGGAACTTTGCCTATTAATCCACCTGAACCTCCATTTTTTTGAAAGGATAATTTAATATCAAGAGCTCTTGTCCAGGTACTTCTCCATCCACTATTTACTTTGAATATAATGGTTCTTCCTGTAGGATCATTGGTGTCTACTCTATAACTAATATCTCCATATCTAAAGTGAGATGCTAAAACCGAATTTGTAAAGAAGAAAAAGCAAAGTATAAAGAAAATATTTTTAATAATGTTTTTCGGCTGTTGAAGTATTTTTTTTATCATCTTTTGCGGGGTTAGATAAATGAATTTATAGGTATAATTCCATTAGAATTAGAGTGAAAAAGAAATTTTAGTATTGTGCTTAAAAAATTACTCTTACATAAAAAAATTTCTGAAAATCTAAAATAGTATGGAATTTTTAGTCATTTTTCAAATGATAGTCAAATGAAAACTATCTATGGTTTAGTTGCAAATAACTGTAGATAATCAGGTAAATCCCTATAAATTGTTTTATTTGAGCAAAAAATGTTTTATTTTTATTACAATTTCTTAAAAACTGTAAAAATTTCTTTATAAGAAAATGCCCAATGAATTATAAGAATACTCTATATGTGAAAGGTTTTTAGAAAAAATAATCTTTGTATTTTTACGGTAAGCAATGGATAAGTATCTAGAAATCTTAAAAGACTCTTATTCCAATTATTGGAATTACCTAAAAAACTCTGTTTTAATGGACTTGAATTGGGAGAATTATTTCTACGGATTAATTCTTATTTCTCTCATAGTTTGGGCTTTGGAGGTCATTTTTCCTTGGCGCAAAAATCAATCTTTGTTTCGTGAAGATTTTTGGTTAGATACGTTTTACATGTTTTTCAACTTTTTTTTATTGAATTTAATTGTATTAATTGCTTTATCAAACGCGGCAGCTAGTTTGTTTAATGATACACTGGGAATTGTGGGTTTATCAATTGCAAATTTTCAATTTTTAGAAATCAATAAATTACCATTTATAGCTAGAATTTTTATCTTTTTTATTACAATTGATTTTGTACAATGGTGGATACACAGATTATTACATAGAGTAGAATTTTTATGGAATTTCCATAAAGTACATCACTCTGTAAAGCAAATGGGTTTTGCGGCTCATTTACGTTATCATTGGATGGAGCCAGTAGTTTATAATTCTTTAAAGTACATTCCTTTGGCTATTATTGGTGGGTTTTCGGCTCAGGATGTTGCTTTTGTACATTTTTTTAATATTGTAATCGGGCATTTAAACCACGCAAATATAAATTGGAATTATGGGTGGTTGAAATATGTTTTAAACAATCCTAGAATGCACATTTGGCATCACTCTAAAGAATTACCCGAAGAAAGAAAATATGGTGTTAATTTTGGTTTGACTTTAAGTATTTGGGATTATATTTTTAAAACCAATTATGTACCACATTCAGGAAGAGATATCGAGTTAGGTTTTAAAGGTGATGAAGATTTTCCAAAAGGATTTATTCAGCAGGAAATATACCCTTTAGGTAAAAGATAAAAACTAAAAAAGTTAGATTTTTAAGGATTGCAATGTTTAATAAAAGCTATTTCAATAAATCAACATTTCGATTATCAAATCATTAATTTAAATTAGTGCTAGAGTGCACACCTTTTTTTAAGAATAAAATAATTCTTTTTTATGTTAAATGAATCATCGCAAAAACAGCATAGTTAATCATGTCTTGATAATTGGCATCAATCCCTTCAGAAACTATAGTTTTTCCTTTATTATCTTCAATTTGTTTTACACGTAATAATTTTTGAAGAATCAAATCTGTTAGGCTAGAAACTCGCATATCTCTCCAAGCTTCGCCATAATCATGATTTTTATTCATCATTAAATCTTTGGTAAATACACTATGCTTATCATATAAAATAGTCGCATCTTCCGTAGATAAATCGGGTTGATCTGCAATTCCTTTTTCTAATTGAATTAAGGCCATAATGGAGTAATTAATAATACCGATAAATTCAGATTTTTCACCTTCATCGACTTTACGAACGTCATTTTCTTGCAGTTGACGAATTCTTTGAGCTTTAATAAAAATTTGATCTGTTAAAGAAGGTAAACGTAAAATGCGCCAAGCACTGCCGTAATCAGACATTTTTTTTATAAACAAACTTCTGCATTCCTCGATAACAGTATCGTATTGTTTTGAAGTATTTTGCATCGCGATAAAAAAGTATTTTTGTCAAAAGTAGTAAAACTTAAAAGGTTTTCATTTATTTTTACATAGAATTTATAAACGAAAAAAATGAAAAGAATTGTTGTTTTTTGTGGTTCCAGTTTAGGATTTAACCCTGTTTATAAACAAGCTGCAATTGAGTTAGGAAACGCATTTATAAAACAACAGATTGGTTTGGTTTATGGAGGAGGAAAAATAGGAATGATGGGGGTTCTGGCGGATACAATTCTTGAGCAAAATGGAGAAGTTATTGGAGTAATTCCAAAACTATTAGAAAAAGAAGAGGTTGTGCATTCTGGAGTCGAGGAAATGATTGTATGCAAAAAAATGAGTGAACGTAAAGTAATTATGAGTAAATTAATTGATGGTTATATTACCTTACCAGGAGGTTTTGGAACCTTAGATGAACTCTTTGAAGCTTTAACTTTAAATCAATTGCATATTGAGCAAAAACCTGTTGGACTTTTAAATATTAATGGTTTTTTTGATGCAATTTTATTACAGATTGATAAAATGATAGCAGAAGGTTATGTAAAATCAGAAAATAAAAGACTTTTGATTGTTGGTAATTCTGTGGATGATTTATTGCAAAAAATGAATAATTATAAAGCCCAAAAAGTGAGTCATGTAATTAATAAAGTAGTACGCTAAATGACGATTAACTGTAAAGGAAAATTGATTGATTTGTCATCACCCAAGGTGATGGGGATTTTAAACATTACTCCAGATTCATTTTATGATGGAGGAAAATTTAAAGATGAGGTTTCTATTTTAAATCAAGTTGATAAAATGTTAACTGAAGGTGCAACTTTTATTGATGTTGGTGCTTATTCTTCAAGACCAGGTGCTAAACATATTTCTGAACAAGAAGAGTTAAAAAGAATAGTTCCTGTAATTAATCTGTTGATAAAAAAATATCCAGAAATTATTATTTCTGTAGATACCTTTAGGAGTAAAATTGCTAAAGAAACAATATATGCGGGAGCAGCTATTGTAAACGATATTTCAGGTGGAAATATGGATACAAAAATGTTTCAAACCGTTGCTGATTTGCAAGTACCTTATATTTTAATGCATATGTTAGGAACTCCGCAAAATATGCAGCAAAACCCAGTTTATAATGATGTTATAAAGGATATTATTTCATTTTTTGCATCAAAAATTTATACATTACATGAACTAAAACTAAATGATGTGATTATTGATGTTGGATTTGGTTTTGGAAAAACGGTAAACCATAATTATCAAATTTTAAAGGATTTAGGGCTCTTTAAAATTTTAGATGCGCCAATTTTAGCAGGTATTTCAAGAAAATCAATGTTATATAAAACTTTAAGTATTTCCGCTAAAGAAGCACTAAATGCAACAACATCCGCCAATACAATTGCCTTATTAAATGGGGCAAATATTTTACGGGTTCATGATGTGAAAGAAGCCGTTGAAGCTGTTAAAATTGTAAATCAATTGAAATAATATTATGGGTTTAAAACAGAAGACTATTTTAATTTAAGAAAATTTTATTTCGTGTTTTAAAAAACATACCAGTCTTTTAACTAATCATCGCTTAATTTTTTCTTTTAAACTATTCCAGGTAAATTTTTAGTCACCAAACTTTCAATTTCCGTTTTTACATGTATAATGTTACCCTCTAATTTTAGTTCTCCTCCCTTTCTTAAAACTTTAGAAATAATCTGCAAAATCAGGTAGATTTAAAATTCAAGCAAAAGCAGAGGGTTTTTCAAGTCAAGTAATCCCAGTTAACAAAACTTTGGCAGAATACAAGTACTTGTTTTTTGCATCAAAAAAAGTGAAAGTCAATTTAAAAACTATTACTTTTGCAAAATATGCAAGAAACTAAAAAACATCAATTAACAGATTGGTTACCAACAACAAACAGAGAAGTTAAAGTTAGAGGTTGGCAACAATTAGATGTTATTTTATTTAGTGGAGACGCTTATGTAGATCATCCTTCATTTGGGCCAGCTGTAATCGGACGTATTTTAGAAAGTTATGGATTAAAAGTTGCCATTGTGCCTCAGCCAAGTGTAAACGATAATTTGCAAGATTTTGAAAAATTAGGCAAACCTAGATTGTTTTTTGCAGCAACTGGAGGTTGTATGGATCCCATGGTTTCTAACTACACAGCCAGTAAAAAAAGGCGAGATAAAGATGCATATACACCAAATGGAGACAAAGGTTTTAGACCTGATTATGCAACTTCTGTTTATTCTAAAATATTAAAAGATAAATTTCCTGATGTACCTGTTTTAATTGGGGGTATTGAAGCTTCTTTAAGGCGTGTAACCCATTATGATTATTGGTCTGATAAATTACTACCTACCATTTTAGAAACTTCTAAAGCGGATATGTTGGTGTACGGAATGGGAGAACAGCCTTTGAGAGAAATTGTAGAATTATTACAGAAAGGTGTTCCATTTTCTAGTTTAAAGAATATCAAACAAACTGCGGTTTTAATCAATCAAAAAGAAGAGAAAATTCCTGTAGTGAATGATTGGGATGATGTGACAATTAACTCTCATGAAGCTTGTTTGAATGATAAAAAAACATTTGCTTCTAATTTTAAAACTATAGAACAAGAGTCAAATAAATTAAAAGCAAGACGAATTTTTCAGGAAGTTGGAGAAAATACTTTGGTAATTAATCCACCTTTTCCTACAATGACAGAAAAAGAAATTGACGGTTCTTTTGATTTGCCTTTTACACGATTACCGCACCCAAAATATAACAAGCGAGGACCAATTCCTGCGTTTGAAATGATAAAATTCTCTATCAATATTCACAGAGGATGTTTTGGTGGGTGCAGTTTTTGTACGATTTCTGCACATCAAGGAAAATTTATTGCGAGTAGAAGTCAAGAATCTGTTTTAAAAGAAATTGACAAAGTAGCAAATATGCCTGATTTTAAAGGTTACTTATCTGATATTGGTGGACCATCTGCAAATATGTATCAAATGAAAGGTAAAGTACAATCCATTTGTGATAAATGTGTTGCGCCAAGTTGTATTTCTCCTGTTATTTGCTCTAATTTAGACACCTCTCACAAGCCATTAACAGAATTATATCAAGCAGTAGATAAACACCCAAAGATTAAAAAATCTTTTATTGGTAGTGGAATTCGTCATGATATGTTAGTGCCTGAATTTAATAAAAATGCAGACCCTAAAGAATTGGATGCTTACACAGAGGAGGTAATGACTAAGCATGTTTCTGGGCGTTTAAAAGTAGCTCCTGAGCATACTTCTGATCCTGTTTTAAAGTTGATGCGTAAACCTAGTTTTACCTATTTTCATAAATTTAAAGAGCGTTTTGATAGAATTAATATGAAGAAAAGATTAAATCTTCAGTTGATTCCTTATTTTATTTCAAGTCATCCAGCAAGTGAAGTAGAAGATATGGCTAATTTGGCTGCTGAAACCAAGAATATGGGCTTTCAGTTAGAGCAGGTGCAAGGTTTTACGCCAACTCCAATGACTGTAGCTACGGTTATTTATTATTCAGGATACCATCCATATACACTAAAACCAACCAGAACTCCCAAAACAAAAAAGGAGAAAGAAGACCAACACAAATTTTTCTTTTGGTATAAAAAAGAAAATAAAGATTGGATTAAAAGGACCTTAAACAAGGTTGGACGACAAGATTTATTAAAAGTATTATTACCAGAAAATACATCTTGGAAAAAGAATAAAACTACTCATAAAAGTGCTCAACACACTTTTGATGACGCTATCCCATTTAATAGAAGAAAAAAGAAGGTAAGTAGAACACCAAAAAGCAAAAAGAGAAGGTAGGTGTATTTTACCACTTACTTCAATTTATCCTATTTACAGATTATTTGTAACGGTACTTATTTCCTAACAGCAATCATCATATGAGGGCTAAAAGGCAATAAATATTCATCATTTTCTGTAAGCTTTTGTAGTGCTTTTAAAGTTTTAGATTTCTTCTTATCAAGCATATTTGCAAAATATGTATTGTCTAACCAAACCATGCCTTCTACCGCAAATAAATTGATAAACTCTAATTTTTGTTCAAAAAATTCTTCTTTCAATTGTTCAGGTTTGTGGTAAAAAGCATCTGCCAATAAAAAAGGGAAATCTTTTGGAGCATTATGAATTCCTGTGGTTAATTCTGTTTTACACATTTCAAAAAAGGAGTTTGCATGAATCATTCCATTCATTAAACCTACAACAGTAGATGCCGTTGCATTAATGGCAAAACCTAAAATAATTCCACCTTTTTTCAAAACTCTTTTTGCTTCTAAAATGGCATTAATTCTTTCTGTTTTGTCCTGTAAATGATATAAAGGGCCATGTAGAATAACCAAATCTGCAATACCACTTTTGTAAGGTAATTCTTGCGCTTTACCAATTGCAATTGAAAACGGGTTTTTAAGTTTTTTAGCTCTTTTTTCTGCAAGTTTTATATGTTTTAAAACAGGCTCTATCAAATGTACTTGATGACCTTCTTTAGAAAGCCATTCACTATATTTTCCTGTTCCTCCACCAACATCAATAATCGTAGTATTTGGTTTAGAAATATGTTGTTGAATTAATGCTTTTATACGTTCAAATTCAAAAATTCCCATTCCTTTTTCAAGGCGAGTTTCTTCTGAAGCTTTATTGTAGAAGTCTTCTAATTTTTTACTGATTAATGCTTTGTTTTTCATCAATTAAATTCTACTCAAATGTAGTTCATTAATTACAATTTAGAAACATACAAAATTTAAAAAAGAAAGTATTATGTAGTATATTTATACCATTATAATATTTTAATTTATGGATTTTAAAAAACTATTTTTTGTGTTGTTTCTTTTTTCTTGTGGTATTATTTTTTCACAAGATTTATTACAATCTGGCCCTATGGTTGGTTATTCTACAATGAGAGAAGCTTTGTTATGGGTGCAAACTAAAGAGGAAGCAAAAGTATATTTTGAGTATTATGAAATAGAAAATCCTAAAAAACGTTACAAGACGGAAAGTTGTAGAACCAATATAAAGTCTGGTTTTGTAGCAAAATTAATTGCAAATAATATCTTACCAGGTAAAAAATACGCTTATCAAGTATACATTAATGGTAAAAAAGTAAACATAAATTATCCTTTAGAGTTTCAATCGCAAGCATTATGGCAATGGAGAACAGATCCACCAGAAGTAAATTTTGCTATTGGCAGCTGTATGTATGTGAATGAACCAAGGTTTGACAGGCCAGGAAGACCATATGGGAGTAATTATGAGATTTTTACATCAATTTATAAAAAGAATCCTGATTTTATGTTATGGTTAGGAGATAATACGTATCTGAGAGAGGCAGATTGGAATTCTCGTACAGGATTTCTGCACAGATACACACACACCAGATCATTAAAAGAATTGCAACCTTTATTGGGTTCTACGCATCATTATGCAATTTGGGATGACCATGATTTTGGGCCTAATAATTCAGACCTAAGTTTTCCTTTAAAGAAAACAGCCGCAGAAATGTTCAAACTTTTTTGGGGGAACCCTAATTATGATGCCATAGATAAAGGAGGAATTACCGGATCGTTTCAATGGGCAGATTTAGATTTCTTTTTATTAGACAACAGATACTATAGAACATCAAATAAAAATTTTACGGGCAAAAGAGAAATGCTTGGCAAAACACAAATTGATTGGTTAATTAACGCTTTATCGTCTAGTAGTGCCCCATTTAAGTTTGTTGCAATTGGTGGTCAAGTATTAAGTACTGAAGCAATGCACGAGAACTACGCGATATTTTCAGAAGAAAGAAACTATTTGTTGGATAAGATACGAGAAGCAAGAATTGAGGGAGTGATTTTTTTAGATGGAGACAGACATCATACTGTATTGAGCAAAATGCAAGAAAGTAACTATGTGTATCCTTTATACGATTTAACGTGTTCTCCTTTAACTTCTGGCTTTAATAAAAGTAAAGAGAGGTTAAATGCCTACAAGATTGAAGAAACTATTGTAGGGCAGCATAATTTTGGAATTTTAAATGTTAGTGGGGCAAAAAACGATCGTGTTTTAAGGATTAGTATTTTTGATAAAGATGGAAATGAATTATGGATAAAAGAAATCAATGCAAAAGATTTGCGATATCAATCTAAATAAAAAACTCAATTTTACTTTTCTAAAATTCTAAAAGAATACTAAAACTTTATTGTTTTCCTTATTTTTTACTGATTAACGCTTTGTTTACCATCAATTAAATGCTATTAAAATAGAGTTTAATGGAATGAATATCAATAAAATCCATTTTTGTATTGATTGTAATTTTATGCTTATTTTTAGCAAAGAATCCAATTATCTAAAGTATGAAAACTAAAAGTCATTTTTTAAGCTTAATTCTTATTTTGCTTTTATCAAATATTTCAATTGCGCAAGATTATTATTTTAAAGACAAGGCACCTTTTGATAAGAATATTCCAACTCCAGAAGAATATTTGGGTTATAAAGTTGGAGAACACCATACAAGACATGATTTAATTGTTGGTTATTTAACCAAATTGGCTGAAGTTTCAGACAGAGCATCTATAGAAATTTATGGGAAAACACATGAAAAACGAAAGTTGGTGATGTTTGCAATATCATCTTCTAAAAATTTAAATAATTTAGAAGAGATAAAATTTCAGCATTTAAAGTTTGTTGATACGGAATCTAATGTTAAAAATTATGACGAGGTTCCTCTAATTATTCAGTTAGGTTATAATGTGCACGGTAATGAACCATCAGGTGCTGAAGCAGCTTTATTAACGGCTTATACATTGGTGGCTTCCAAGCATAAAGAAGTTTTGGATTATTTAGAAAAAGCTGTAATTTTTATTGATCCAACAATAAATCCAGATGGAAGAGACAGGCATACGCAATGGGTAAATCAATATCAAGCAAAAAGCTTGGTTTCAGATAATATTGATGCAGAACATACAGAAGCTTGGCCAAGAGGAAGAACAAATCATTATTGGTTTGATTTAAATAGAGATTGGTTGTTGGCTGTGCATCCAGAAAGCCAAGGAAAATTAAAATGGATGCATTCTTGGTATCCAAATGTTGTTACAGATTTTCATGAAATGGGAACCAATAGTCATCATTTTTTTGAGCCAATGAAACCTATTGGCTCTTGGGATCCAATTATGCCAAAAGAAAATTATGAGGATTTAAATAATTTGTTTGCTAAATATTTTTCAGAGGCTTTAGATCAGGTTGGCTCTTTATACTATACCAAAGAATCTTTTGATGGAACCTATCCTGGTTACGGTTCTTCTTATCCAGATTTACAAGGAGGTTTGGCGTTGTTATTTGAACAAGCAAGCTCTAGAGGTCATGTTCAAGATACAGATTATGGAAAAATCACGTTTCCTTTTACTATCAAAAATCAATATATATCAACATTTGCAACCATTAAAGCTGCTGTTGAAAACAATGCATATTTGCGAGAATATCAACAAAAATTCTTTAAATCTGCAGTCAAGAAAAAAGTAAAATCAGATTTAGCGGGTTATGAATTTG
>CAJWAC010000070.1 GCA_913020555.1 uncultured Polaribacter sp.
CTAAGTTTTGGTCAAAAATTTGAACATTTACATTACGTTCCCAATCTCTACCACTTTGTCCAAAATTACTAAACTCTGCCCTACTTGACTGGTTGCCATCAGGATTATCTATTCTCCATTGATCAAAAACTGCTCCTGGTGTATAAATTCCATTAGTATACTCAAATAAATTCCCTTCATATGTTGTTAAAGCTACCACTGGAACTTTATAAGGATTACCATTGGGCCAAACAAAATAATTTCTTGTTCGTGTTTTTGACCCCTTTCCATTCAAATAAACTTTGGCTCTTAAAACAGAAGATTTTCTTACAAGCATTGGTGGTACATATAAATCATCTGCAACTGTATTTTTAACTGATAACTGGTCAGGATCATTAGATCTATTAGAAATAGAAATTGGTGAACTGTAAATAATCGACTTATAGTTTTGATTTAACAATGGTCCAAAACTATCCCCAACTTCATGTGGGTAATCATTTTTGTACTCAAAACTAGAACCACCTACTTTAGTAATATCTGGTTCAGAACCATCTAATGTATATACAATAGTTGCATTCTGAATATCTGTAGATAGAGAAACATTTATAGTATTATCATATAAACCTGATGTATGGGAAAAAATTGGAGCTTCTAAAGATACTGTATCCCCAGATCCGTTATTAGTTGATTCTGGAGTTGGTGTACTAAAATACAACCAAGACCCTGTTCCATCTGGTTGTCTGCCATAAGAGGTGTCTTCTACTAAATTAACAGAAGGTCCTCCACTAATTAGCACTCCATTATCATTAGTCAATACTAATGTTTCCCCACCAGCACCAATTTTAAAATTAGTATGTAGTTCACTTCCAGAACTACTACGATCTTTACCAGATGCAAAAACCAGTATATATTGATTTGGACTTATTGAAATTGATGGAAAAACCCATTTATAAGGTAAATCTTTATCATCCGACAAACCAAAACCTGAAAGATTTACAGCTACATTTCCATAATTATAGAGTTCAATCCAATCTTCATTTGCCCCATCTTCATCTTGAATCCCATTTATATTTGAAGAAACAAATTCATTAATAGCCACCTTTTCTGGATTAGCACTTGATGCTCCTGAATTATTGGCTTTAGGAGTTGGAGTATCTATAAAAACCCAATTTCCTGTACCATTAGGAATTCTACCATATGATTTATCTGTAGCCAATGCCACAGCTGGAGATTCACTTATTCTTGTTCCTGAAAGTGATGTTAATATTACTGCCTCTCCTCCTGATTTTATTTTAAAATTTGAATGTAATTTAGACTTATCAGTTCTTCTATCTTTATCCGAAGCCCAAACTATGAGGTATTCTTTTGCGGCTAATTCAATGTTAGGGAAAGACCATTTAAATGCATTATCTGTTTGATCCGACAATCCGAATCCATTTAAACTTACTGAAGTTGTTCCGTAATTGTAGATTTCTATCCAATCTTCATAATCTCCATCTTCATCTGCTATTGTTGAGTTATTTGATGACATAACTTCATTAATAGCAATGTTTTGGGCATTAAAATTAAAAGAAAACAAAAAGATAAAAACTATAATAAATCCATGTAAGATAGCACTGCTTAGATTATTCATACGATTTTTTTTATGATATTATAAATGGGGGAAGTTCTTGACAAATATAAATAATAAATCTAATAATTTTTACTTGGTATTAATAAAAGTAAAATTTTAAGATTTAAATATTCGCCTGCATTTTAAAGGATATTGCAAATGCCAAAACACTTACGATTATACCAATCATAAAAACAGTGTAAGTAAGTCTTAAAATCTTATATTTTTTGTTTAATACAAGGCCCAAAAAATAAAGATCTTTAGTTAAAGAATTATATAAATAACCCTTATCCTCCATCATTTCTGATATTGCCCACTCAAAATCATTCAATTTCATTTGATGAAAGTTACCAAAGAACAATAAATTTACTTTTTTATTAGCAACGTCTTCTTTATTAAATTTACCCTCTGTAACATTGGGCCTAGTTGCCAAAATGGATAAAATAATTGAAGCTACTGTAAAAAAAACAAAAATAATGGTTGGTAATATAAGGTATTCATTTGAGGGGTTGTCAAGCTTTGGTAATAAGTTAGATAATGCCAATGAAATAATAATTGCATTTACAGAAAGTAAAATATTAGCTTTTGTGTCAGCAATATTACTTAAAGTCATATGGTTTTTTAAAGCAACTCTAAACATTGTTTCAATACCTCTTTCTGGAACTGCAGATTTTTCCTTTTTAATTGCCAAGGACTCTTGTTTTTGAGCAAATTTTTTATTTTCGTCTTGAATACTTTTTAAATCTTTCATCAACTTTGAAAGGTTTTTCTCCTTTCTCTTTGTCCAATTTTTTAAAGCGTAATCCGTTTCAAAACGATGTTGAACGGTAAAAAAATTAATATTTTCTTTAATCCAATCTTGATAAGAAACAGACTTAAGCCCTGTCAATTCCCATTCTTTTCTTAATAAAGAAGTATAATCAAAAAAGTTCTTAGATGCCAAATGTGCGCAGTCTGCATCTACAATTATCTTTTCTAAAATGTTTTTGGGTTTATACCCCATTACTGTGGCCAAAATAATATTTGAAATTGCTTTAATTCGTTTTGCTTCAACATTTTGTCCTTTCAAAAAATCAGTTACAATCCGTACACTTTCTTTTTCATGATTATCTGCACTTTTGGTAAAACCAGTGTCATGAAACCAAGCTGCAATTTCTATATTCTGCCCATCAATTTCATTAACTCTCATATTCACTATCAACTCTTTTACCTTCTTAACAACTCGTTGAGTATGTGCTAAATTATGATAAACATATTTTGTATCAAGTCCAATGCTTAAAAGGTTTAATGCATGTTTTTCAGCATTAATAACTAAAGTGCTCATATAAGATTATTTTATAAATGAATTGATATAAACTACATTTTACTTGTAAACTATATTCATATTCTTTGTAAATTTATGCAATGCTTTTAGAACTTACAAATTATAAATTATTTGAAAGGTAACAAGTAATTTTACGTCGTAAAGTAAAGATAGTATAGCAATATCAATTTAAAAAAAAAGAAAGGAAACAATAATATGCTTACTTGGAAAAATGTAATGAATTTCACACTAAAAGGAAACCCAACTCCTGATAAAAGAGTTGAGAAATCTGAAAAAGAATGGAAAGCTCAATTAACACCTGAACAATTTAGAATTACTAGAAAAAAAGGAACAGAAAGACCACATACTGGTGCTTTATGTAGTATTTATGATGAAGGAATATATGAATGTGTTTGCTGTAATACACCCTTATTTGATTCTACGATAAAGTTTAGTTCTGGAACTGGCTGGCCAAGCTTTACACAACCAATTGAAGAAAATGCAATTAAATATCATAAAGATATATCTTTTGGTATGGTAAGAGTTGAAGTAATGTGCAATACATGCGATGCGCATTTAGGTCATATTTTTCCTGATGGTCCAGAACCAAGTGGTTTGCGTTATTGTATTAATTCTGAATCTATGCAATTAGAGAAAGGAAAGGAAAATGGGTAAAGATTTAAAATTAGCAACCTTTGGTGGTGGTTGCTTTTGGTGCACAGAAGCTGTGTTTCAAAAAGTAAAAGGAGTAGAAAAAGTAATTTCTGGTTATTCTGGCGGAAATGTTCCAGGAAAACCGACTTACCGAGAAATTTCCTCAGGCTTAACAGGACATGCAGAAGTTATTCAAATTACTTTTGATGCAAATACTATTTCTTATGAAGATATTTTGATTATTTTTATGACTACGCATGATCCAACAACTTTAAATAGACAAGGAGCAGATAAAGGAACACACTACCGTTCTGTGATTTTTTATCATGATGAAAATCAGAAAAACATCTCTTACGAAGTGTTGAAACAATTGCAATCTTATTTTGATAATAAAATTGTAACAGAAATTAGCGCTTTAGACATTTTTTATGAAGCTGAAAAAGAGCACCAAGATTTTTATAAAAACAATCCAAGATATGGATATTGTTCTTATGTCATTGAACCTAAATTATCTAAACTGCGAAAATTACATTCAGATAAACTAAAATAGTATGGTTATATTATATGGTGCAGAACGATGCCATAAAACTCAATATTATAAATCACTTTTAGAAACGCGTAATTTAGATTACGCGCTTTTAGATGTTGAGCAACACGAAGATTTTGCACAAGAATTGCGTAACTTGTATGAAAATAGAAAGCTTAATTTCCCTACAGTTACGATTGGTAATAAAAAATTAAGAAATCCATCTGAAAAAGAATTACAAAAGTGGCTTGATAAATTATGAAACTAAACATAAAAAATACTTTAATTGAAAATTTACCCGCTGATGATAATCTTGAAAACTCAAGAAGACAAGTAACTGAGGCCGTATTTTCATATGTAAATCCTAAAAAAACAAAAGCTCCAAAAGTAATTCACACATCACATGAAATGGCTGATTTGCTAGGGATTTCTGAAAAAGAAACACAATCTACATTGTTTAAAAATGTATTTACAGGAAACAAAATCTATCCAAATACAAAACCCTATGCAATGTGTTATGGTGGGCATCAATTTGGCAATTGGGCAGGACAATTAGGAGACGGTAGGGCCATTAATTTATTTGAGATTGATCATCAAAATAAAAACTGGAAAGTACAATTAAAAGGAGCTGGTGAAACTCCGTATTCAAGAACCGCAGACGGTTTAGCTGTTTTACGCTCATCAATTAGAGAGTATTTGTGCGCTGAAGCCATGTTTCATTTAAGAGTACCCACAACTAGATCTTTATCTTTAAGTTTAACTGGCGATGAAGTTTTGCGCGATGTTTTGTACGATGGAAACCCTGCGTACGAAAAAGGCGCTATCGTTTCTCGTGTTTCGCCATCATTTTTACGTTTTGGTAATTTTGAGATTTTTGCAGCAAGAAATGATAAAAAGAACTTGAAAATTTTAACTGATTATACCATAAAACATCATTTTCCTCAATTAGGAGAGCCATCAAAAGAAACCTATATCCAATTTTTTAAAGAGGTTACAAAACGCACTTTAAAAATGATTATTCATTGGCAAAGAGTAGGTTTTGTGCATGGTGTTATGAATACTGATAATATGTCCATTTTAGGGTTAACTATAGATTATGGACCTTATGGATGGCTAGAAGGTTTTGATTTTGGCTGGACACCAAACACAACTGATGTGCAAAATAAACGCTATAGATATGGCAACCAACCTAATATTGGCTTATGGAATTTATACAAACTTGCAAATGCCTTGTATCCAATAATTGAAGAAGCTGAACCATTAGAAAACATCTTAAATCAGTATAAAGTTAACTTTGAAAAAAAATCATTTAAAATGATGAAATCAAAATTAGGATTATTTTCTGAAGAAGATAATGATTTAGATTTTGTGCAAAATTTAGAAGACTGCTTGCAATTGGCAGAAACAGATATGACGATTTTCTTTAGGCTTTTAAGTAATTTTACTGATGAAAAATCTGGTTTAGAAATTATTAAAAAAGCAATCTATAATTTTGAAGATGTTTCTGATGAAGTTATTGATAAATGGGATTTTTGGTTTTTACATTATAAAACAAGACTGCAATTTGAATTTACAACTGACTCTAAAAGAAAGAAAAAAATGAACAAAGTAAATCCTAAATACGTTTTGAGAAATTATATGGCACAATTGGCAATTGATGCTGCTGATAAGGGAGATTTCACTCTAATTGATGAATTGTATAAATTACTTAAAAAACCATATAAAGAGCAACCAAAACATGAAAAATGGTTTGCAAAAAGACCAGAATGGGCAAGGCATAAAGTAGGTTGCTCCATGTTATCTTGTAGTTCTTAAAACAGAAATATGATTCAAAAATTAGGCTTAGGAACTGCTGCTCTAGGAAGACCCAAATACATAAATATACGCACAAAAAATTGTGATAATTCAAATTTAGAAACTTTTAAAAAACAAAGTTTTCAAGTTTTAGAAGACGCTTATAATTTAGGAATTCGATATTTTGATACAGCTCCTGGTTATGGTTTAGCTGAAGAATTAGTATTAGAATGGCTACAAACCAAAAATGATCATTCTATTGAAGTTGCCACAAAATGGGGCTATACATATACTGCAAATTTTAATATAAATGCCACTGTGCACGAAGTAAAAGAACACAGCTTAGCAAAATTAAAAGAGCAATGGAATTTTTCTAAAAAATTACTTTCCCATTTAAAAGTATATCAAATACATTCTGCCACTTTAGAGACCGGAGTTTTAGAAAATAAAGATGTTTTAAATGAACTCGCACGCTTAAAAAAAGAATACAATCTAAAAATAGGAATTACAACAACAGGAACAAATCAAACAGAAGTAATTGAAAAAGCTTTAAATGTTTTGGTAGATGGAAAATCTATTTTTGATATTTTTCAAGTAACTTATAATTTTTTAGAGCAGAGTTTATTAGAAATTTCGGATAAATTGATCAATCAAAATAAATCGATTGTTATTAAAGAAGCTTTAGCAAATGGACGTATTTTTAGAAACTTAAATTATCGACACTATAATAAAATTTATAATTATTTGGAACATTTAGCAGAAAAACACACTGTTGGAGTAGATGCAATTGCTTTACAATATTGTTCGCAAACAGTTCCTAAAAGTATTGTTTTAAGTGGTGCAAGTAACTCAAACCAGTTAAAAGAAAATTTAAAAATAAATACTTTTTTACTTTCTAAAGATGATATTAATGTACTAAACTCTTTTAAAGTTGCTCCTGAAGTTTATTGGCTAGAAAGAAAAAAACTGGAATGGAATTAACAACAATTACTTTTAATGATAATTTTGAAAAGCGTTATCTTAGTATCCTTAATTAGTTCTTAAATGATTCACGAATTTAAAGAAATTATCAATCAAGCTATTATCAATCAAAAAAAAGGATTGAAAAGTGTTTTGGCTTCTGTGGTTCATTTAGATGGATCATCTTACAGAAAACCAGGAGTTAGAATGTTAATTTCTGAAAACTTAAATTCTGTTGGTGCTGTTTCTGGTGGTTGTGTTGAGAAAGATATTATTTTAAGGTCAAAAAGTGTTTTTAGAGACAATACACCAAAAACAATTACTTACGATGGCAGATATCGATTAGGCTGTGAAGGTATACTCTATATTTTAATTGAACCTTTTTACATTTCTGACGAATTTATTGCTGAGTTTTGTAACGCGAATTCTAAAAGAGAAGCTTTAAAAATTGAAAGTAAATTTGTAAAAAAAGATGAAGCTTTTGGAAATTTTGGAACTGAAATTACTTTCGAAAATCAAAAACAGTTTTCATTTTCAACAAATTTTCTATTCAATGCAAAAGATGAAAATGACACTTTTACTCAAATCTTACAGCCTGCTTTTCGTTTAATGATTATTGGTGGCGAACATGATGCCGTTAAACTATGCAAAATTTCTGCCAATTTAGGTTGGGAAGTACATGTGATTACCTCCGCAAAAGATAGTTCAGAAATTACTGATTTTCCAGGAGCAAATTTGGTAGTTGGCGAAAGTCCAGAAACGATGAATTTTAAAAATATTGAAAAAAACACAGCTATTGTTGTTATGAACCATAGTTATGTGCAAGACCTGAAATACTTGGTAAAACTTACTAGTTTTGATTTTAAATACATTGGTGTTCTTGGTTCAACAAAAAAGAGAGAGCGTTTATTTAATGAATTGTTAGAATTTGCTCCAGAAACTTCTGATGAGTTTTTTGATACTATATATGCTCCTGCTGGCTTACATATTGGGGCAAAAACTCCTGAAGAAATTGCAATTTCAATCATTTCAGAAATATTATCAATATTTAGAAACAAAGAGCCCTTTTCTTTACGCAAACTAAATGGCAATATTTACAGTGCTTAAATGAAAAATTTAGCTGTTTTGGTTTTAGCTGCAGGAAAATCATCTAGGATGAAAAGTATAAAGCAGTTAGAAAAAATTACTAATAAAACCCTTTTAGAGATAACTTTAGATACTGCAAAAAAGGTAACTCGAAAAAACATTTTTTGTGTTTTAGGGGCAAACGCTAAAAAGATTCAGCAAGAGATTTCAATAAAAGATGTACAAATTATTTATAATAAAAACTTTGAATCTGGTCTAAGTTCAAGTATAGTAGCAGGAGTTCATCATTTTAAAAATGAAAAATTAACGTTTGATGGAGTTTTAATTCTATTGGCAGATCAACCCGCAATTACTGTTTTTTACCTTCAATCGTTAATTGAAAAATTTAATTTACATCCTACAAAAATAGTTGCTTCAGTCTATAATCATAATTATGGCGTTCCTGTAATTGTGCCCCAAAGCTATTTTACAGATTTAATACATTTAAACGGAGATAAAGGAGCTAAACATTTTTTAATGAATCATAAAGAGTGCATTATTACCTCAAAAATAAAGGCAAATCTAATTGATTTAGACACAAAAGAAGATTTAGATTTTTACAAAAATCAAATTAAATAATTACTTTTACATCTATGAAATCACTTCAATTCATTGTCTTATCCGCTATAGTTCTTTTTATTTCTGCTTGCGCAACTTCAAAAATGCAAGTGTCAAATAATCAAAACTTTAACCAAAAAAAAGACAGCTCAAAATTAGTTCATTCTTTTTATTTGATTGGTGATGCTGGAAATTCTACTCTAGAAAAAGATGCTCCTGCTTTAGTTTTCTTAAAAGAAAAAATAAAAGATGCTCCTAAAAAATCTACCCTTGTCTTTTTGGGAGATAATGTTTACGAAACTGGTATTCCAAAAAAGAATAAAAAAAAGAAATATAAATTAGCTAAAAGGAGAATAAAAGCACAAACTAAGGTTGCTAAAAAATTCAAAGGAAATGCAATATTTATTCCTGGAAACCATGATTGGTATAATGGTTTAGACGGCTTAAAAAGAGAACAAGAATTAGTTGTTAAAGATTTAGGGAAAAACTCTTTTTCCCCTCAAAATGGGTGTCCTTTGGCTCAAATAGAAATTTCAAAAAAAATAGTTCTTATTACGATTGATACGCATTGGTATGTAACAAATTGGGATAAACATCCAACTATAAATGATGAGTGCGAGATTAAAACAAGAGATAAGTTTTTTGATGAATTTGAAGGATTGGTAAAAAAAGCTCGAGGCAAAACAACTATAATTGCCCTGCATCACCCTATGTTTACAAATGGCTCGCATGGAGGAAAATACTCCTTTCAAAGTCATATGAGTCCGATTCCTGTTTTAGGATCTATTAAAAATTTAATCCGCAAAACGTCAGGTATATCAAATACTGACATTCAGAATAAAAAATACAACGAACTAAAAAAACGAATGATTACTTTATCACAAGAAAATGATAAAGTAATTTTTGTTTCAGGTCATGATCATAACTTACAGTACATTGTTCAAGATAATATTCCACAAATTGTAAGTGGTTCTGGCTCTAAAACAACACCTACAAAATTATCAGGTGCAGCCAAATTCACTTATGGAGCACAAGGTTTTGCAAAATTAGATGTATACAAAAATGGTTCATCTACAGTAAAATTTTATACTGTTAAAGATGACAAAATGGTATACGAATCTCAAGTTTTGTCTGCTGATGAAAAAAACGCATATAAGAATGCATTTACCAAATCAAAAGAAACTCATAAAAAAGCCAACATATACACCAAAGAAGAGGTTGCTAAAAGTGGCACATACCGTTTTATTTGGGGAGAGCGTTATCGTAAATATTTTGGTACAGAAATTAATGCACCTATTGTTTATTTAGACACTCTTTTAGGAGGTTTAAAACCAATGAGAAAAGGTGGTGGACATCAATCTAAATCTTTGCGCCTCAAAGACAAAGATGGTAGACAATATGTAATGCGTGCATTACGTAAAAATGCTGTACAATACCTGCAAGCAGTTGCTTTTAAAGATCAATATATTGAAGGGCAATTTAACAACACAGCTACAGAAGGTTTATTGTTAGATGCTTTTACGGGTTCACATCCTTATGCTCCTTTTACCATTGGAAAATTGGCAGATGCCATAGATGTTTATCATACAAATCCGGTTTTATATTATGTACCAAAACAAAATAGCTTAAAACATTTTAATGATGAATTTGGCGATGAACTTTATATGATTGAAGAAAGAGCATCTTCCGGACATGGAGATAAAGCTAGTTTTGGTTTTTCTGACACTATTATCAGTACAGATGATATGCTAATGTTTGTAAATAAGAACGAAGACCATATCATTGACGAACAAGCTTATATTAAAGCACGATTATTTGACATGCTTATTGGTGATTGGGACAGGCATGAAGATCAATGGAGATGGGCTGTATTTAAAACAAAAAAGCAAACCATATACAAACCAATTCCAAGAGATAGAGATCAAGCATTTTCAATTTTTGGTGATGGTGCATTGCTAAATATTGCAACAAGTTTAATTCCCGCTTTACGATTGATGAAATCTTATGACGAGGAACTTAAAAGTCCGAAATGGTTTAATTTAGAACCTTATCCTTTAGATATGTTCTTAATCACAAAATCAGATAGAAGTATTTGGAATAAACAGGTAAAACTAATTACAGAAAACATCACTGACGAAGTTATAGATGAAGCCTTTGAAAATATTCCAGAAGAAATAAAAGGTGCAACTATCCAAGAAATAAAAAGAAAACTCAAAGGCAGAAAGAAAAACTTACAAAAAATTTCAGATCTATATTTTAATTATTTAAATAAAACTCAAGTAATAAAAGGTACTCAAAAAAATGACTGGTTTGATATTGAAAGAATGCCTAATGGTAAAACTAAGGTTACGGTTTACACTATAAAAAAAGGAGAAAAAAATAAGATTATTCATAATAGAACTTACGATAAAACCGAAACCAAAGAAATTTGGATTTATGGTTTAGACGAAGAGGACGTTTTTGTAGTAAAAGGAAATCAAAAAAAGCTCATAAAAATAAAATTGATTGGCGGTCAGAATAATGATACTTATAAAATTTTAAATGGTAAAAAAGTAGTCGTCTATGATTTTAAATCTAAAAAAAATACTTTTGAAAACAATAAGGGTAGAAAAAAATTGACTGATGATTATGATGTAAATGTATACGATTACAAGAAACTAAAAAATAGTAATAATATTGTTACTCCTACAATTGGTTTTAATCCAGATGATGGTATAAAAATTGGTTTCTCTGATGTATATACCGACTACGGCTTTGAGAGAAACCCTTTTACCTCTCAACATCGTTTTAACGCTTCATACTATTTTGCCACAAGTGGGTTTGAGTTAAATTATTCTAGCGAATTTGCAAATACATTTAAAAACTGGAATTTAGGAATTGATGCGACTTTTACAAGTCCTAATTTTGCTACAAACTTTTTTGGGTTTGGCAATAATTCTCCAAATCCAGAAGCAAATAAAGACGATAAAAATTTAGATTTTAACAGAGTTAAAATTAGAAAACTATTAGGAGGTTTTTATATTCAATGGAAAGGGGATTTAGATGCAAAAATTAAACTGGCTGTAAATTATCAAAATATAAAAGTTGAAAATAGTGTTGGTCGATTTTTAGACTCTCCTCTATCACCCATAACTTCAAATAATCCCATTTTTAATGGCCAACAATTCTTAAATACAGAAGCTAGTTATCAATTTGAAAATTCAAATCATACAACTTTTTCAACCATGGGGATGAAAACTGAAATACAATTAGGATACACTTCAAATATAGAAAATAGTAACGCTTTTGGATATTTAATTCCTTCAATTTCTTTTGATTATAAATTAATCCCGAGTGGCAACTTGGTTTTAGCTACAAAATTAAAAAGTCATTTTACGTTTGGTAACTCCTATGAATTTTATCAAGCAGCAAGCATAGGTGGAAATGATGGTTTAAGAGGATATAGAAATCAACGCTTTACTAGTAAAAATTCTTTTTATCACAGCTCTGATATACGATGGAATTTAACAAAATTTAAAACTGGTATCGCTCCACTAAATTTTGGTATTTATGGTGGTTTTGATTACGGAAAAGTTTGGGGGCATCAAAATTTCACGATACAACCAACCATGACCTCAAGAGAATTCAATACCTCTTATGGTGGTGGTTTATTTTTTGATATTGCTGAAATGATTGCTGGAAATGTTGCCGCTTTTGGTAGCAATGATGGTATACGATTTACATTTAACTTAGGGTTTGACTTTTAATCAATAAAAAAATATGAATCAGATTGCATTAATTTTTGGAGCCATCTTTGGCTTATTAGCTATTATTTTTGGAGCCTTTGGGGCACATTTACTTAAGAAAAAGCTTACTCAAGAGCAATTACAAAGTTTTGAAACTGGAGTAAAATATCAAATGTATCATGCAATTATTTTGGTAGTTTTAGGATTTAACTTTAAAGATAATTCAAGTTTAAATACTTCTATTTTCTATGCTTTTATAATTGGCATAATTCTTTTTTCTTTTTCTATTTATGGTTTGGTAATTTCCTCTTCAAAAAATAAAAAAATAAAAATTTTAGGCCCTATTACTCCTCTAGGAGGATTATTTTTAGTTTTAGGATGGCTGTTATTACTTTATAAATTTATTGTAATTTAAAAATTTACATTAAAATAGTACTACTATGAATTAATAGATAATTTTACTTTAACATTAATTATAAATTTAATGACAACTAAAATTTACACGTAGAAAGGCTATAAAGTATTTTTAAGGACAAAAGGAAACGCAAAATTAAACTGAAAACTGTCCTATTTGCATATTCATTTGCAATAATAAATATTTGATGTATTGTAGAATCTTTGTTCCCTGACAAAGTATACATGTATGACAAAATGAA
>CAJWAC010000071.1 GCA_913020555.1 uncultured Polaribacter sp.
CGAGAATTAAATGCTGAAAATAGATTATGGGACGTTTTAGTAGATCCTGCAAGAAAAATAAGGATTGGTAATAAATTGTTTTTTGGTGACGATGATAGTTTAGTAGCAGAAGTTATTGACAATACAACTTCTAGAGGTAGAACATTACGTTTTTTGTATGATGGAAGTTATGATGCTTTCAGAGAAAAATTAATAGAATTGGGTGAAACACCTTTACCAAAAGCAATAAATCGCGAAGTAGAGCCTTTAGATAAAGAGCGTTATCAAACTATTTTTGCAAAAAATGAGGGCGCAGTTGCTGCACCAACAGCAGGTTTACATTTTTCTAAACATTTATTAAAGCGCTTAGAGATTAAAGGTGTTGATTTTGCTGAAATGACTTTACACGTTGGCTTAGGTACTTTTAGTCCTGTTGAAGTAGAAGACTTATCAAAGCATAAAATGGATTCTGAACAAATTGAAATTCCAGTTGCATCTGCCACAAAAATAAATGCTGCTAAATTGCAAAAAAGAAGAATTTGTGCTGTAGGTACAACAGTTATGAGAACTGTTGAGTCTTCAGTTTCTTCAAAACAGCAGTTGAATACATTTAAAGGATGGACGAATAAATTTATATTTCCTCCTTTTGAATTTAGTATTGCAAACTCAATGATAACTAACTTTCATCCACCAAAATCTACTTTAATGATGCAAGCAGCAGCTTTTGCAGGGTATGACTTTTTAATGGAAGCATATAAAGAAGCTGTAAAAGAAGGATATAAGTTTTCTACGTATGGAGACGCAATGTTGATTATTGAATAAAACTTAATCTTCGAGATTTAAAATATAAAACTGGTACTTATTTAAGTGCCAGTTTTTTTATGCATATTTTTGCATTAGATTTTTATTGCAATCTCTTAATACATATTACTTTGGACAAAAAGAAAGATATCAGAGCTTTAACAAAAGAACAACTTCGAGATTTTTTTGCAGAAAATGGCGATAAAGCTTTTCGTGGAAATCAAGTTTATGAATGGCTTTGGAATAAGTCTTTGCATACTTTTGAAGACATGTCAAACATTTCTAAACAAACTAGAGAAATGTTAGCCCAAAATTTTGTAATCAATCATATTAAGGTAGATTCTATGCAAAAGAGTAAGGATGGTACTATAAAAAATGGTATTAAATTACATGATGGATTTGTAGTAGAATCGGTTTTAATTCCAACTGAAAAACGAACAACAGCCTGTGTTTCTAGTCAAGTTGGTTGTAGTTTAGATTGTAAATTTTGTGCAACAGCAAGATTAAAACGAATGAGAAACTTGAATCCAGATGAGATCTATGATCAAGTTGTGGTTATTGATAAACAGAGTAGATTATATCACAATAAAAAATTGACAAATATTGTTTTTATGGGGATGGGAGAACCTCTAATGAACTATAAAAACGTATTAAAATCTATTGAAATGATAACTTCTCCGGAAGGTCTAGGAATGTCATCAAAAAGAATTACGGTTTCCACTTCTGGTGTCCCAAAAATGATTAAAAGAATGGCAGATGAAGAAGTTAAATTTAATTTAGCAGTTTCACTTCACTCTGCTATAGAGGAAGTTAGAACTTCAATTATGCCTTTTAATACTACTTTTCCATTAAAAGATTTAAAAGAATCTTTAGAATATTGGTATGAAAAAACAAAACGTGCAATTACATACGAATACGTGGTTTGGGATGGAATAAATGATAGAAAGGAAGATATAAAAGCACTAGTAGATTTTTGTAAATATGTGCCTTGTAAAGTCAATTTAATAGAATATAATCCTATTGACGATGGTCAATTTCAACAAGCAAGTAATTCCGCAATTAACAATTATATTTCTAACCTAGAAATGAATGACATTACTGTGAATGTAAGAAGAAGTAGAGGTAAAGATATTGATGCGGCTTGTGGGCAATTGGCGAATAAATCTTAATAGGTTTTTATGTTTCCTGTGTACTTCTTTATTTTGTATTTTAGCATACTGATTTTGAAATTTATTCAGCCTAAATGAAGCCGGTAGAACTCATAAAACTTCCTATAAAAAAAGAGATGGATCTCTTTGAAAAAAAGTTCAAGGATGCAATGCTTTCTAAGGTTCCACTTTTAAATAGAATTACCTATTATATTATTCGTAGAAAAGGAAAACAAATGCGACCAATGTTTGTTTTTTTAGTTGCAAAAATGGTTTCTAATGGTGGTTTTGATGAACGAACATATAGAGGTGCCTCTGTAGTAGAACTTATTCATACAGCTACATTGGTGCATGATGATATTGTAGATGACAGTAATAGAAGACGTGGTTTTTTCTCAATAAATGCCCTTTGGAAAAATAAAATTGCTGTTTTAGTTGGTGATTTTTTGCTCTCAAAAGGCTTATTACTTTCCATAGATAATGAGGACTTTGATTTATTAAAACTCATCTCTATTGCGGTTCGCGAAATGAGTGAGGGTGAACTACTTCAAATTGAAAAAGCTAGAAAATTAGATATTACAGAAACTGTTTATTTTAATATTATAAGACAAAAAACAGCAACTTTAATTGCTGCCTGTTGCGGAATTGGAGCTGCCTCTGTTAGTGCAAAAAATGATACTGTTCAACAAATGCGAAAATTTGGAGAATATATAGGTATTGCCTTTCAAATAAAAGATGATTTATTTGATTATACTGATGCTAAAATTGGAAAGCCAACAGGAATTGATATCAAGGAACAAAAGATGACTTTACCTTTAATTCATGTGTTGAATAAGTGTTCTAAAAAAGAAAAAGCTTGGCTTATTAATTCAATCAAAAAATATAATAAAGACAAAAGGCGTGTTAAAGAAGTCATCTCTTTTGTGAAAGAAAATGGAGGGATAGAATATACCATTTCCAAAATGAACAAATACAAAAATAAAGCACTTGCTATTTTAGACGCTTACCCAGAATCGCCTTATAAAAATTCGCTATTACTAATGATTGATTATGTTGTAGAACGTAAAATTTAGGTTATAATTCTAGTAATTCCTCTAAAAATCCTCGTTTATTAGATAATCTAGGTACTTTATGTTGACCTCCTAATTTACCTTTTTTCTTAAGCCAATCATAGAATAAACCATCTTTTGCTACATGAATTTTAGGCATTGTCAACGTCATAGAATTATAACGTTTGGCTTCATAATCAGAATTTATTGCTTTTAAAGAATTGTCTAATATTTCTGTAAAGTAATCCATGTTTTTAGGTTTTTTACTAAACTCAATTATCCATTCATGACCACCACTTTTATTATCTTTCATAAAAATTGGGCCTACAGTATATTCATTTATTAAAGCACCAGTTTTTTCACAGGTCAATTTTAAAGCATCCTCTACATTCTCAATATTTAGCTCTTCGCCAAATACATTGATGTAGTGTTTTGTGCGTCCTGTAATTTGAATTTTATAAGGTTCTAAAGATGTAAAACGAACAGTATCACCAATTAAATAACGCCATAAACCACTGTTAGTTGTTATTACTAAAGCATAATGAATATCTTTTTTAACTTCAGATAAAGGAATGGCTTTTGAGTTTTCACCCTTATAATCAGTCATTGGAATAAATTCATAGAAAATTCCGTAGTCTAACATTAACAACAATTCTTTAGAACCATTTTTATCTTGAATTGCAAAAAAGCCTTCTGAAGCATTATAAGTTTCAAAATATTGAAAATCTGCTTTTGGAATCAATTTTTTGTATTGCTCTCTGTAAGGATTAAAGTTAACACCACCATGAAAATACACTTCCAAATTTGGCCAAACCTCTAAGATATTATCTTTTCCTGTTCGTTCTAAAACTCGATTTAGTAAAACTAGCATCCAACTTGGTACGCCAACCAAACTTGTGATATCCTCTTTTATAGTTTCATCAATAATCGCCTCCATTTTAGTTTCCCATTCAGAAAGTAATGCAACTTCTTGACTTGGCGCTGAACTGTAATCTGCCCAAAATGGAAGATTTTCTGTTATAATTGCAGATAAATCTCCAAAAAAGGAATTGTTATCTTCATAAATATCAGAACTCCCGCCTAAACGTAAACCTTTACCAGTAAACAATTGTGTTTCCTCGTTATTATTAATGTATAAACACAACATATCTTTACCAGCTTTCATGTGGCAGTATTCTAAAGCTTCATTACTTACAGGAATAAATTTACTTTTCGAGTTTGTAGTTCCACTACTTTTTGCAAACCATTTAATGTGTGTTGGCCAAAATATATTTTGTTCTCCTTGTCTGCAACGTTCAATCAACGGTTCTATACTTTCGTATTTTTGAATAGGAACTTTGGCTGCAAAATCTGTATAATTTTTAAATGATGAAAATTCGTGAGCTAATCCAAACTCGGTGCGTTTAGATACAGCTATTAAATTTAATAAAAGTTCATCTTGAACATCTATAGGATATTTTAAAAACAATTCAATTTGATGAATTCTTTTTTTTAAGAACCAAGAAATTATAGAATTTACAATCGGAAAAGCCATAAACTAAGTTCGTTTTTTTATGTAGTTTTGTGAGAAGCTAAAAATAATAAAATTTGTCATGCAATATCAAGGAGTATTAAAAAAAATGATTACTGAAAAAGCTGAACAAATTCAGTATTATTTAGATATGAAGTCTGATTTCTTAAATATGAATCAGTTGCTAAACAAAGAAATTACCCTTTCATTTGTTACTTATGAGTGCTTAAATTGTCATTTAGAAAAAAAAATATACAGGCAAGGGTATTGTCAATCATGTTTTTTTGATATTCCGCAGGCTGCAGATTGGATTATCCGCCCAGAATTAAGTAAGGCCCATTTGGATGAAGAAGATCGAGATTTAGCCTATGAAAAACGTGTACAATTGCAACCTCATATTGTATATCTAGCAAACTCTAGTAATGTAAAAGTTGGTGTTACCAGAAAACAACAAGTTCCAACAAGATGGATAGATCAAGGAGCTCATGAAGCTATAGAAATTGTAGAAGTACCTAATAGATATTTGGCAGGTATCACAGAAGTTGCTTTAAAAGAGCATGTTGCAGATAAAACTAATTGGCGTAAAATGCTTAAAAACGATATTGAAGATGCCAATTTATTAGAATGGAGAGATAAACTAAAGCAATATATTCCTGATGAAGCCAAAGAATATTTTATAGCAAATAATTCAGAAACAAATATAAATTTTCCGGTTTCCAAATATCCTGAAAAGCCAAAAAGTTTAAATTTGATTAAAACACCAAATTATAAAGGAAAATTAGTAGGTATTAAAGGGCAGTATTTAATTTTTGAAGATGAAACTGTTTTTAATATTAGAAGTAATGAAGGTTTGGTGGTTTTGATTGAAGTTTAAATTATGAAAATTAAACATCTTATAGGAAATGAATTAATATTTTTTTTAAAGAGATTATAAACCAAAATCTAAATATTGAGGACTGGAGTTTAATTGAAAGTAGTGAACAATTTCAAACTCCAAATTATGCTGGTGGATTTGAAGCAACTGAACATGAATTTACCTTTACTTATTTTGATAAGAATAGAAATGAATTTTGGTTTCAGTTACCTTTAAACGATATACATAGAATTATTGAAGGGAATAATGTTGAAATCTATATGACAAAAGCGGAAGATTATTAAAAAAATAATATGAATAAAAATTTATTAAAAGTAGCTTTAGCACAAATTTCGCCAGTTTGGTTAAATAAGGAGAAAACCATAGAAAAAATTAAAAAATCGATTGCAGGTGCAGCAAAGGAAAACTGTGAATTAATTGTTTTTGGAGAAGCTTTGTTACCAGGTTATCCTTTTTGGCTATCCTTAATTGGTGGTGCGGAATGGAATACAAAAACGAATAAAGAAATGCATGCTCATTATGTTCGAAATTCAGTCACTATAGAAAAAGGAGAATTGAATTCTATTTGTAATTTGGCAAAAGAATACAATATTGCTATTTATTTAGGAATTATGGAACGCGCTCAAAATAGGGGAGGACATAGTATTTATGCGTCTTTGGTATATATTAATCAAGATGGAGCAATAAAATCTGTTCACAGGAAATTACAGCCTACTTATGACGAGCGTTTAACTTGGGCTCCTGGAGATGGAAACGGTTTACAAGTTCATTCTCTAAAAGAATTTACTGTTGGTGGTTTAAATTGTTGGGAAAATTGGATGCCTTTGCCAAGAACAGCTTTGTATGGTTTGGGAGAAAATTTACACATTGCTGTTTGGCCAGGATCAGATCATAATACTAAAGATATTACTCGCTTTATTGCAAGAGAATCACGCTCATTTGTAATTTCTGTTTCTGCATTGATGCAAAAATCAGATTTTCCAGAAGATATTCCATATTATGATAAAATAGTAAAAACTGCGCCTGATGTTTTGGCGAATGGAGGTTCTTGTATTGCAGGTCCTGATGGTGAGTGGATTGTTGAACCTGTTTTACATAAAGAAGGATTGATTATTGAAACCATAGATTTTAATCGTGTTTTAGAAGAACGTCAGAATTTTGATGTTGTTGGGCATTATTCAAGACCAGATATAACCAAGTTACATGTAAATAGAGAGAGACAAAGTACGGTTTCTTATGATAGTTAAATTATGATTTTTGAACAGAAAGAAATACAACTTCAACCTTTTAAGAGAGGTTTTCACTTGATTACTAAGAAAATTCTCGCTGAGTTGTCAGAAGTTAAATTTATCAAAAAAGGTTTTCTAAAAGTTTTTATAAAACATACTTCTGCAAGTTTAACGATTAACGAAAATGCAGACCCAACTGTGAGAGTTGATTTTGAAAGTCATTTTAATAAAATGGTAGCAGAACACGAGTCTTATTACATTCATACTGATGAAGGTAGTGATGATATGCCTGCACATATAAAATCATCGTTACTAGGGAGTTCAGTAGAAATACCCATAACTAACGGAAAATTAAATTTAGGAATTTGGCAAGGTATTTATTTGTGTGAACACAGAAATTTTGGAGGCTCTAGAAAATTAGTTGTTTCTGCTTTTGGAGTTTAAGTTTTGCTACTGATCAACTTTTCTAAAACCTTTTCAACTCCAAAATTATCATTACTTTTAGTTGAAAATTTTGCAAGTCCCTTAATATCTTTATGCGCATTTTCCATCGCAAAACTAAATTTAGCTTCTTCCATCATCTCTATATCATTATGATAATCACCAAATACCATGGTCTCTGTTTTACCAATATTTAAAAGTTGTTGAAGATATTTTAATGCATTTCCTTTGTTGGCTTTTTTATCAGAAATATCCAACCAGTTTTGTCCAGAAACTTTAAGTAAAGCTTCATTTTTTAAGTGTTGAATTTGAGGGTAAATATATACTTCAGAAGAATCAAAATGATAAACTGCAATTTTAAAAATAGGCGTAGTTTTGGCAATTTCTTCTAAATCATCAACTTGTTGAAAACTTGCGTAATATTCTTGAAATAAATTGATAAAATTATCATCTCTACTTTCTATATAAGCAGCATTATCACAACACAAAACTATATTTGCTCCTTTAATCTTCCTTAAAATAGGGATAAATTTTAAAGCTTTGTTTTTAGATAAAAAATTAGATAATAGTACTTCGTCTCCTTTTTTAGCAACCCCTCCATTTTCTGCAATTACATAAATATCATCCTTTATTTTCTTTAATCTTTCAACGATACTGTTATGTTGTCTGCCACTTGCTGCGCAAAAAATTATATTTTTTTCTTGTAGTTTTTTAAAAAGTTCAAAAAAATGGTTACTAACCTGGTGATTAGAATTTAGTAAAGTTCCATCCATATCAGAAACCACTAATTTTACTTTTGAAAAGTCCGTCATTTTATCTTGTAGAATCTCGTAATACGATATCTGTTTTTATAACTTCTGTAATAATATCAGTATTCTTATTTTTGAGCTTATCAATTAAAATCTGAGTTGCTTTTGCCCCCATTTGTTCTCCATGTTGACTAATTGTTGTCATTTTTGGGCTTGAGTGCCTAGATAAAATCCCATTAGAAAAAGCAATTACGGCAACATCTTTTGGTATCTTTTTACCACTTTTTTTGATCGCTTTCATGGCTGATACAGCAACAGACTCTCCAGTAGCAATTACTGCATCAATTTCATTATTTTGAATAAAGGGCTTTACTTGCTTTACGTACTTTTTGTAATCTTTCTCTAATATATTTAATACTAAGTTTTCATTAAAAGCAAGTCCAACTTTTTCTAAACCTTTTTTGTATCCAATAAAGCGTTGTTTCCCAATATTCAAATCACTCATTGTAGAGATAAAAGCAATTTTTTTATGACCTTTTTTGTACAGATATTCCACAGTATTTGAAGCAGAAGTAATGTTATCTGTAACCACTTTATCACACGCAATCGATGTAGGAACCCTATCAAACATAACAATTGGTGTTCCGTTTTCAATAGTTTGTTTAAAGTGATTGTAATTGTCTTTAAGTTCGGTTTCTTTTGCCATAGATAATAAAAAACCGTCAATACTTCCATTAGAAAGCATTTCTATAATTTCTTGCTCTTTTTCAAAAGATTGATTGGAAATACACGTAATTACTTTATATCCTTTTTCTAACGCTGTTTTTTCAATACCCTTAAATACTTGAGCAAAGAAATAATTTAACATTGTAGGCATAATTACGCCAATTGTTTTTGTACTTCTATTTTTTAAGCTTAATGCATTAAAATTAGGTTTGTAATTATGCTCTTTGGCATATTTCTGAATTTTCTCTTTAGTTGCTTGACTTATTTCATAGCTATCATTTAAGGCTTTAGATACAGTGGAAATAGATACACTGAATTGCTTAGCTATGTCTTTAATGGTAAGTTTTTTCATAAAAAAAAGTTAGCCACTAAGATATAAAATTAATGCCACTCAAAATTTAATAAATTATGAAATATGAACCTTATTTTTTAGATTTTTTTGAATTTCATATATCATAAAGGCATAAACTATACT
This sequence comes from uncultured Polaribacter sp., assembly GCA_913020555.1. Classification (GTDB taxonomy): domain Bacteria; phylum Bacteroidota; class Bacteroidia; order Flavobacteriales; family Flavobacteriaceae; genus Polaribacter. Next base: position 8,982 of record CAJWAC010000071.1, read on the forward strand.
ATATTCCAAACCTACAATCCATAAATTTTCTTGCCAAGGTGTGTTTGCATAAGCTTGATAACTTAAAATAATAACTAAACTCCAAACTACAGGAAACTTATATTTTGTGAAAATAGAGATTATTAAAGGAGTTGCTAAATACCAAGGATGCATAGTTGTTGCAGTAAAATAGTAAAAACACAAAGCAAAAAGTATTGCTGTATACAATTGGATCTCTGTTTCTATTTTTTTTAAAAAAGCTAAAATAATTAAAAAGAGAATGGTTAAAATTGGTATAATTTTTCCAATAATTGCAATTTCGTTATAGCCTCTAAATAAATATCCGATTTCTCTAAATATGTAATAAAAGCTGGCATTGAATTCAAAATTTCTAAACCATAAACCAATAGAGTTTGCGTAATTCTCGATTAATGTAGAGGAATAAAAAGGTATGAAAAGTAAGATTACTGTAGCTAAAATAATTATGTAAAAGCTGATGAGCTTTATGAATCCAAAAGGTTTGGTTTGCTCTTCTACAGAAATAAAATTATTATTTTTATAAAATTTAAAAGATTTTTTAGTGAACAACTGATAAAATAAAGGTAAAAATAACAAAGGAATTAATTTTATAGAAATTGAACAGGCAAGCAACAAACCAGACCAAATCCATTTTTTTTGATGCAGTTTGTAAAGGCTAAAAATTAAAAAGAATAACATTACGGGTTCAAAATGTAAATTACCAGTCATTTCTATAATGATAAAAGGATTTAAACCATACCAGAATATATTTTTGATGGGTAAATTTAAATTTTCTAGTAATTTTTTACCAAAATAGAGAATTCCAATATCAGCTAATAGGATTTGTAATCTTAAAATAATAATACTACCAAAAATACTTTTGCTACTAAAAAGTGCAGGAATAAAAAATAATAATTGATTTAATGGAGGATAATTTGTGTAATGACTTCCGTTCAGTTCTCCCATTCCAGCATAGAGTTTCTGAGCGTCAGTTATTGGAAATTGATTTTGTTTGATAAATGTTTCTGGTAATGACAAATATGGATTTATTCCTTCAAAAAGCAATCTTCCATCCCAAATAAATCTGTAAAAATCTTGTGATAAATTTGGGCTAGCAAAAAGAAATATCAACCTGAAAAGGACAGCAATACCAATTAAGTTTTTGAATGAAATATTGTGATTTTTCATCAATAAAAAAAAGCAGCCAAAAAGAGATAACCACAATAAAAGTAGTTTTGGAAAGTTTGTTCTTTCTAAATTATATGCGAATAAAAAATAGAGAAGTATGCTTAATAAAATGAATAAAGAATCTCTATATTTTAGTAAAAAAGACATTATGCTTTAGAAAAAATAGATTTGAAAAATACATAGCCAAACCCTATAAATAGCATCAAATGAAATGGGAAAAGCCCATAGTCTCCTCCTTGATCTCCAACAATGGATGCACTGTACATTCCAAATGCAAAATAGATAGCCAATAAACCTTCTAAAATAACATGAACAGAGGGTTTTTTCTTAATATATTTATTGTTTTTCCAACCATCTTTAATGGTTGTGATATTAAATTTTGGTGTCCTTACAAATTCACTTTTTTTACCAAAATGTCCTTCTAGAACGGCAATTGTATTGTGCAAAGAAAATCCCATTGCTACAGAAAAGAAGGTGAAAAAGGCGCCAATATATCTTAAGAATTTTAGAAATCCGCCTCCATATCTATTTTTATACATGTGCCAATAGCACACAAAAAAGATAATAGAACTTATCACAAAAAAACTCATTACATAAAAGTAGTTTTTTAAATGTGCGTACTCATTTTTTATGTATAACATGGGAATACTTAAAACAGCAACTAAAAAAATACACGTAAACATTGAGCTGTTTAACAAATGTAAAATACCGTGAATTTTTGTTTTAGTAGAAATACTTTTACTGCGTACAATTCTTTTTAACATTTTTTGAAAATTCTCAGCTCCTCCTTTATTCCAACGAAATTGCTGACTTCTTGCTGCACTTATAATTACGGGTAATTCGGCTGGAGTTTCAACATTTTCTAAATATTTGAATTTCCAATTTTTTAATTGAGCTCTGTAACTTAAATCTATATCTTCTGTTAATGTGTCTCCTTCCCAATTGCCAGCGTCATAAATGCATTTCTTACGCCAAATACCCGCAGTTCCATTAAAATTAATAAAATGACCTTTGCTATTTCTACCCACTTGCTCCAGGCTAAAATGAGCATCTAACATAAATGCCTGAATCTTTGTTAAAGTGGAATAATTTCTATTGATATGCCCCCATCTTGTTTGTACAACTCCAATTTCTGAGTCTTTAAAATAAGGAACAGTTTCTAGTAACCAATTTGATTTAGGTAAAAAATCGGCATCAAAAATAGCGATGAATTCACCTTTAGCTATTTTTAATCCTTCTTTTAAAGCACCTGCTTTAAATCCTTGTCTATTCGTTCTCTTAATGTGTTGAATGTCAATTCCAGTTGATTTAATCTTAGAAACCTGTTGAGCAGTTATTTCAACTGATTCATCAGTAGAATCATCTAAAACTTGAATCTCTAGTTTTTCTCTGGGATATTCTAATGCTGCAATGTTTGTTAGTAAACGTTCCATAACATACAATTCGTTAAAAACAGGTAATTGTATCGTCACAAAAGGAATTTCAGTAGATTTAGAAAAATCGAACTTTTCTGAATCATCTATTTTATTTCGATGTTTGAGGTAGTTAAATAATAGATTTAACTGTGCTAGTGCATACATAAAAATAAGCAGTAAACAAATTGTATAAATAACAATGATGGTATATGCTAAAGCCATTATTTAAAGCTGTATTTAAAAATCCAGGTTAATATTTTAATCCCTGCAAATATAGAACCTTTTACAGTACCTGAAACTTTAGAAACGCCAATTCTGTTTCTATATTTTACAGGTATTTCTTTATAACTCATTTTTTGTTTTAAAACTTTAAGCTGCATTTCTACGGTCCAACCATAAGTTTTATCTTCCATTTCTAAAGCCAAAAGTTTGTTATATTTTATAGCTCTAAAAGGACCTAAGTCAGAAAAATTTGCTCCATAAAATAATTTCATTAAAAAAGTTGCAAGCCAATTCCCAAAAATTTGTTGTGGTGTCATGGATCCAGTTTCTCTTAGTTTTTCAACTCTTGCTCCAATTACAAAATCAATATCATCTTTTAGAATAGGGGCAAGAATTTCTGTTAATTGTTCTGGATAATCAGAATAATCTCCATCTAAAAAAACTATTATTTTTGGTTTTTGTTCCAATTTAGAAATATAATCTATCCCTTTTAAGCAGGCATAACCATAACCTTTTTTAGGCTCAGATAACACAGTAGCTCCTGCTTTTTTG
>CAJWAC010000072.1 GCA_913020555.1 uncultured Polaribacter sp.
TTCTGGAAACCAAAAGTCTATAAAATGTAATAATATAAAGGCTAATATTGTAATTCCGCTTATTATCATATTTCTGCTAAACCAAGAAGAATTAGCCGCTCCGTTATTTTTCGCATAACTACCTCCGTTTGCCTTTCTATTCTTTAATTCTAGAATAAAACCCATCACAAAATGAAAAACAACTGCAAAAATTAAAACGGGTTGTAAAGCAAATTGAACTAGAGGGTTAGTTCCCATAAAATGAGAAACTTCATTAAACGTATCTGGACTAAAAACAGATAAAATATTGATAGCTAAATGCTGTAATAGGAAAAACATTAAGAAAAATGCCGAAAGTGCCATTGACACTTTTCTTCCTATTGAAGATTTGAAAAATCCGCTCATTGATTACTTGATTAAAATTTGTCGACAAAAATACAGTATAACATTATCTCTAACAAAGAATATACAACGTTTTCGTTTGTATTTAGAATAGATATAAATAAATTTTAATGTTTTATATTTGATGCCACCAAACACCTATTGTTTTTCCATTTTCCTATTAGTGTTTCTTTAGGTATTTTTTTACCATTACAAGTTAGGGATTTCCCATTTTTATCTTTTTTGATAATTTTCATGTCACCTCTTTTAATGGCATTTATTACTCTAAAAACTAAACCATTTATAGGAACTTTAATTCCTTTTGTGGTTAATTTTAAACCCTCTTCGTTATTGTGTAAATCCATTGTTGATGCAATTTTATCAGGCACAGATTTATTTTCTAGTTGATTCTTTTTAAAAGTTAAATAGTTTTCTTTTTCATGCTTTTTCCCTAAACTTCTTGCTGCCGATAATCCAATTTCTTGATGTAAACGAGCCATCCAAAATGCATGTCTAAATGCATCTACTTGGCCACCATCAGAATCTCCATCTAATAAATTTGTTTGTTTTATAGAATCTGAAATTCTTTGTGCTTCTAGAGAAATTTTTAGAGCTCTTTTTGCTTTAAAAGGATGAAAAACTACCCAGTTTTTTGCTGGTCTCGAAAGATCAAAAAAATTTTTAGGTTTGGTTTGTGTTTGTATGCAGTGTGAAATGTGTAAAAAAAATATAAAAACGATATATTTTCTCAGTACATTCTTGTTTATAAAATTTTGAGTTATCAATCTCTTAGTTTCAAACATAAAAACGCTAAACTATTTCAAATTTCATTTGCTTATCACTTCACCTCAAAGTTAACTTTAGCGTCTTCAATTTTTACAATATATTTTTCTTTTGGCAAATAGAAAATTCCATTTTGAGCAGCTTTTCTGTAACCTTTATCATTTATTTTATTAAATTCTTTAAGTCCTTTTTTAGAAAACGAAAGATCATAAATAACTTTATTAAATCCTTTTGTTGCTTGAAATTTTAATGAATTTACTTTTACATCATCTTTGAAAATATTTACAGTTATTGCCCTGTCAGAATTTACATAAAAAGGTACTTCTAATTCAGGTTCGTAAGCATCTCTCCATTGACTCCATGAACGCCCCCAATTTCTATTCTTCTTAACATCAGAAATATCAAAAATAACAATATCTTTTTTCAAAGTTTTAGCTGTCATCTTTTGTAATTGAGCAACATCAATCTTGTACAAACTACGTCCATGAGTACCCACTATTAAATGTTTAGATTTTGGCTGAATAACTAAATCATGTATTGCCACGTTAGGTAAATTATTCCCAAAAGCTTGCCAAGAATTGCCTTTATCAAAAGAGATATATAAGCCATTATCAGTTCCTAAATAAAGGATGTTTTCATTCTCTGGATCTTCTTTAATAACATTTACAGCGGATATAGGAATGGAACTTCCAATATTTTTCCAAGTTTGTCCATAATCATCAGATACATAAACGTAAGGTGTAAAATCATCAAATCTATAACCGTTTAAAGTTGCATAAACTCGTTCTTTTTTATGTGCTGAAGCAATTACTCTAGAAACCCATAAATTTTGAGGTAGATTATTAGAAATGCGCGTCCAGCTGCCACCTCCATTTTTAGTTAAATTTACATATCCATCATCTGAACCTACATAAATTAAACCAAATTGAAATGGACTTTCTGAAATAGTTGTTAATGTGCCATAAGCCACGTTTCCTTTTTTACCGCCAGTTGTTAAAACACCAGAAATAGTTGTCCAATTATCCCCTTTATTTAAAGACCTATGTAATTTATTGCCTCCTAAATATAAAATATCTTGGTTGTGTTTGGATAATAAAATTGGTGTTTGCCAGTTAAAGCGATATGGGTTTTCACCTAAAGAATGTTTAGGTTGAATGTACTTATTTTTTCCTGTTCTTCTATTTATTCTGTAATAATTTCCAAATTGATAACCCGTATAAACAATATCTGGATTTCTATCATCAACTTGAACTTGCATTCCATCTCCGCCCATAATGGACTCATAAGGGTTTTTACCAGATTGCTCCCAACCTTTATTCATTTTTGAATTATTATTTGCAACCCAAACTCCGTTATCTTGTAATCCTCCATAAACCTTATAGCTTTTTTGATTATCTGCATACACCGAATAAAACTGTCCAACAGCGGGATCGTTTAGTTTCGTCCAATTTTCTCCATCATCATACGTAAGATTTAAACCTCCATCATTTCCGTTTAAAATATGACCTGATTTTTTAGGGTTTACCCATAATGCTTGATGATCTGAGTGTACATTTTCTTTGCTGATAGATGTAAATGTTTTGCCATTATCTTTAGATTTTATAATGGGTACTCCTAAAACGTAAATGGCACTTTCATTTTGTAAATCGACTCTTATTTCACCAAAATAATAACCATAAGAACTATAAACACCATCTAAATAATTCTTGTGTGTTTTTTTCCAAGATTTACCTCCATTTGTAGTTTTAAAAATTTCAGCACCAACAACTTGAGTATCAAATAACATCGAATTTGCATCTTCTAGATACTTTGCCAAATCAATAGGTTTTACAGAACCAACTCTAACCATCTGTTTTACATTCTCCGCCCTATATTTTTCTTGAAACCCGTTATTTTTTAGATATGTATTTAATTTTTTATCTGATAATTTTAAAAAAACATCTGAAGTCATTGATTTAAAATCTTCTTTTGTTAAGGCATCAGAAACTTTATTAGTTTTATCTTTTGGCCTTCTAAATTGACTATCATGCAAAGCATAAACTGTATTTTCGTTAAAAACAGCCAATCCAATTCTACCCACACCATCACCAACAGGAAAGCCACTTTTATCTCCTATTTTTACCCAAGAATTACCAGCGTCTGTACTTTTGTAAATAGCAGAATTTTTTCCATTTCCTTTAAAATTCCAAGCTTTTCGCTCACGTTCCCAAGAAGCAGCATACATAACATTATAGTTTTCAGGTGCTACTGCAACATCAATAATACCTGTATCTTCATTTATGAAAAGCGATTTTTTCCATGTTTTCCCTCCATCTATAGTTTTAAAAACACCTCTTTCCTCATTAGGTGAATATAAATGACCTATAACCCCAACAACAACTTCATCTGCATTATTTGGGTTGATGAGAATCCTGCTAATATGATGAGAATCTAATAAGCCAACAGTTTGCCAACTCTTGCCTTTGTCTGCTGATTTTAGCATTCCAATTCCCGCATAAGAAGAACGAGAAGAGTTCTTTTCTCCTGTCCCAACCCAGATTGTTTCTGAATTCCAATCAACTGCAATGTCTCCTATGTTTTGAGTTGGAGAATTATCTAAAACTGGCGTAAAAGTTGTTCCGTTATTATTGGTATACCATAAACCTCCAGAAGCATAACCTACATAAAACTCTGTGGGGTTTTCTGGATTAACATCTACATCTGCAACCCGGCCACTCATTACAGTAGGTCCAATACTAGTGAATTCAATATTTTTGACTAAAGAAGCTTTCATCATATTAGATTTCTTTGTCAAGGCCTCTTTAATGATCTCTGGATTTGTGACTTTTTGTTGACTGAAACAATTAATTGCAAATAAAGTAAGCAAATAAATTAGCGATTTATTCATAATGATTATGTTGTGAATTTTTGATAGTATTTTGCACTAAAATATTGGTTTTTAAAGAAATGTTTTAGTTTTTATTGTTAATTTTTATTAAATTGTAAACAATTAATCAATTAATCTACTTAGTTATGGGATTTTTATACACTATTATTATTGGAGCTATCTGCGGTTACATTGCAGATGTACTCATGAGAGACAATGGTTTTGGCCTTTTTTTAAATATCGTAATAGGTATTGCGGGGAGTTTTGTTGGAAACTGGTTGTTTGGAGAATTAGGTATTTATATAAATGTAGGTTCTGCCATATTAGAAGATATTATCATAGGTGCAACTGGAGCTATTGTAATTTTATTTTTCGTTGGTGTTCTTAGAGGAAAAAGGGCCAAAAGAAGATAAAATTCCTTCTTGATTCTTCTCAAAAAAGATGCTTAAAACGCATCTTTTTTATTTTGACGATTATCTATGTCAAAGAAAAAGAATCGAACTACATTTACAACTTCTTAGAAACTTTAGTTTTCTTAAAAAAAAAATATGACATTCAAATCTTTAGGGTTATCTGACGCCTTTATAAAAGCAGTAGCAGAAAAAGGATATTCAACACCATCTCCCATTCAACAAAAAGCAATTCCTCATATTTTAGAAGGTAGGGATGTGCTTGCTTCTGCACAAACTGGCACAGGTAAAACTGCTGGTTTTACTTTACCCGTTTTACAATATCTATCTGAAACAAAACACCCTAAATATAGACCTTTACGCGCTTTAGTATTGACACCTACTAGAGAGTTAGCGGCTCAAGTTTATGACAACGTAAGAGAGTACAGTAAATATGTAGATATAAAATCTACTGTAGTTTTTGGCGGTGTAAAAGCAAAACCACAAATTGCAACGTTAAGAAATGGTGTAGATATTTTAGTGGCAACTCCTGGAAGATTATTAGATTTACATGAACAAAAAGCTGTTTCTTTTAAAAGAATAGATGTTCTTATTTTAGATGAAGCAGACAGAATGTTAGACATGGGTTTTGCTAGGGATTTGAATAAAATTATTAGCTATATGCCTTCAAAACGTCAAAACTTAATGTTTTCTGCAACATTTTCTAAAGAAATAAAAAAGTTAGCTGAAGGTATTTTAAGAGACCCTATTTCTGTAGAGGCTGAACCTCAAAATTCTACTGCAAAAAAAGTAACTCATAAAGTATTTCAGATTGATAAAAAAAGAAAAACAGAATTCACTATTCAATTAATTAAAGAAAATAATTGGAGTCAAGTTTTAATATTTACAAGAACAAAACATGGTGCCAATAAATTAACAGAGAAATTAGTAAAATCTAAAATTTCTGCTGCTGCCATTCATGGAAATAAAAGTCAAGGTGCAAGAACAAAAGCTTTAAAAAATTTTAAAGAAAATACCATTAAAGTATTAGTAGCTACAGATATTGCAGCACGAGGTTTAGATATTCCTCTTTTGCCACATGTTGTTAATTACGAGCTCCCAAATGTGCCTGAAGATTACGTGCATAGAATTGGAAGAACGGGAAGGGCTGGTGCAAAAGGTGAAGCTATTTCATTAGTTTGTAGTGAAGAAACTGAATATCAAAAGGAAATTGAAAAATTATTGAATGAAAAATTAGAGTCTAATATTGTTGATGGATTTGAGCCTACTGATACAGCACCTGCAAAAAGGGCGGCAACTCAAAGTAAAGGTTCTTTTGGGAAAAAGAAAAAATCTTCTAACTCTATTTCTTCATCAGAAAAAAGAAAAAATAAACCACATTTTAAGAGTAATAAATCTAAAAAATCTTTTTCTAACGCAAGAACGGGAGCTCCTAAAAAGAAACGTTTTTAAGAATATTTTATTGATAATTTAATTTGCTACATTTGCTTTAAAATTTTTACTGCAGATGAAATATCAAGCCATAAATTCAAGTCTTTTTATCAAAAATCGAAAAAGCTTTATGGCTAAAATGAAGCCTAAAAGTATTGCTTTTTTTAATTCTAACGATATTTATCCTGTAAGTGCAGATAGTACATTACCGTTTGAACAACATCGCGATATTTTTTACTTAAGTGGCGTAGATCAAGAAGAAAGTATTTTATTATTGTTTCCTGATTGCCCAAATGAAGATTTAAAAGAGGTATTATTTGTTAGAGAAACTAATGCTCATATTGCAGTTTGGGAAGGTGAAAAATTAACCAAAAAAGCCGCCACCAAAAATAGTGGAATAAAAACCATTTATTGGTTGCAGGATTTAGACAAAGTGCTATTTGAAATGTCTACTTATGCCGATACTTTTTACATTAACACAAATGAACACTATAGATCTAGTGTAGAGACCGAAACTAGAGAAGATCGTTTCATTAAAAAAATATTAGCAAAATATCCGGCACACTCTGTAGCAAAGAGTAATCCTATTTTACAAAAATTACGTTCTGTGAAAGATACAATTGAATTGGATTTAATGCAACATGCCTGCAATATTACAGAAAAAGGCTTTAGACGTATTTTAAGTTTTATAAAACCTGGGGTTTGGGAATATGAGATTGAAGCCGAGTTATTGCACGAATTTGTAAGAAATAGATCTAAAGGTTTTGCCTACACACCAATTATAGCCTCTGGTAATAATGCCAATGTTTTACATTATATAGAGAATAATAAACAGTGTAAAGATGGAGATTTAATTTTGTTTGATATTGCTGCAGAATATGCTAATTATAAAAGTGATTTATCTAGAACAGTACCTGTAAATGGAAGATTTACAGATAGGCAAAAAGCTGTTTACAATGCTGTGAATCATGTTAAAAAAGAAGCTACAAAAATGTTAATTCCTGGCACTTTGTGGAAGGAATATCATATTGAAGTCGGTAAAATAATGACCTCTGAATTACTAAAGCTCGATTTAATTGATAAGGTTGATGTACAAAACGAAGACCCTAGCTGGCCTGCTTATAAAAAGTATTTTATGCATGGTACCAGTCATCATATAGGTTTAGACACACATGACTACGGCCTATTACATGAACCCATGCAAGCCAATATGGTTTTTACCGTAGAACCTGGTATTTATATTCCAAACGAAGGTTTTGGTATTCGTTTAGAAGATGACGTGGTAATTCAACAAGAAGGTGAGCCATTTAACTTGATGCAAAATATACCTATTGAGGCTGAAGAAATTGAAGATTTAATGAATAATTAAATTTCAATTTATAAAAAATAGAACTTCAACTGTTCTACTCATATTCTTTAATAATTATTCCAATAAAAAAAAACCACGCTTTTGCGTGGTTTAAATTTTATAAGAAAATAAGTATTTACCTACAAATCAAAGCCAATATTAACTCCCAATTTATGAGCAATTAACTTTGTAATTCTAGATTTTACTTCTGGTATTCTTACACTTTCTAATACTGTATTTGCAAAGGCAAACATTAACAAACCTCTACCTTCTTTCTGTGGAATTCCACGTTGTTGCATGTAAAACAAGGCATCATCATCTAATTGACCAATGGTACAACCATGAGAACATTTAACATCATCTGCAAAAATCTCTAACTGAGGTTTTGCGTTAATAGTTGCTTTATCACTTACCAAAACATTGTTATTTTGCTGATAAGCATTTGTTTTTTGAGCTTCTTTATTTACAACTACTTTTCCGTTAAAAACTCCCGTAGAACGTTCATCATAAATCCCTTTATAATCTTGATGCGACTCACAATTAGGCTCTATATGATGTACCAAAGTATGATGATCTACATGTTGTTTCCCCTCAATAATTGTAATTCCTTTTAAAATAGAATCAATGTGCTCTCCATTTTGATAAAAGTTTAAATTATTTCTTGTGATATTTCCACCAAAAGAAAATGTATGCACAGAAACTACACTATTCGATTTTTGATCTATATAAGTGTTATCAACCAAAGAAGCATTTAAATCATCATTTTGAATTTTATAACAATCTACATTTGCGCTTTTAGCTGCAAAAATTTCAGTAACTGCATTGGTTAAAACCTTGTTCGATGTTAAGCTTTGATGACGCTCAATTATTTGAACATGTGCATTTTCTCCAACAACAATTAAATTTCTTGGTTGCACCATTGTTGATGCTTCTGAACCTGTTGTAAAATTGATAATCTGAATTGGTTTTTCTACTTCGGTATTTTTTGGAATTTGTATATAAGCACCTTCAGTTACAAAAGCTGTATTTAAACTTGTTAAATTATCTTGTTTGGCTACTTTATTAAAATATTTATCAATTACTGTTTTGTATTTTGGACTACTTAAAGCTGATGACATTAAGCAAACATCATAATCTTGATGGGTAGTTTGTGATAAAAACGAACTGTATTTACCATCGATAAAAACAATTTTATAAGTATCAATATCATGAATAAAATACTCTTTTACATCCGCCAATTCCGTAGATAAATTTTTACTTGGGAATAAACTATAATCTTGTTTTAAAATAGAATTTAAAGAAGTGTATTTCCAAGCTTCTAGCTTTTTTGTTGGAAAACCTAAATCTTCAAAATTCTGAAGTGCTTTTGATCTAATTTCATGAATATCTGAATTAATATCCACTCTATTTTCAAATGCCACATATGATGATAATAATTTCTCTTTTAATTCCATTATTTCAGTCTTCAATATTTAATATTCAATTGATAATTTAACTTACCAAATTCAAAAATAAATACTTGATTAATATTTTTAGATAGTTTGTAATTGCAAACTATTCATAAGTTGTTGCTTCAAACTTATACTAGTTCTTTCTTAATCCAATCGTAACCTTTTGCTTCTAACTCTAAAGCTAGAGAAGCATCTCCAGTTTTTACAATTTTACCATCGTGCAGCACGTGCACAAAATCAGGCACTATATAATCTAGTAAGCGCTGGTAGTGTGTGATTACAATAACAGCATTGTCTTTAGATTTTAATTTATTTACACCATTCGCAACAATTCTTAATGCGTCAATATCCAAACCTGAATCAGTCTCATCTAATATGGCTAATTTTGGTTCTAACATTGCCATCTGAAAGATTTCATTACGTTTTTTTTCTCCTCCTGAAAAACCTTCGTTCAAAGAACGTGATAAAAACTTTCTGTCAATTTCTAATAGTTCAGATTTCTCGCGTATCTTTTTCAACATGTCTTTAGCAGGCATATCTTCTAAACCTTGTGCTTTTCTATTTTCGTTAATTGCAGTTTTAATAAAGTTAGTTACAGATACACCTGGAATTTCTACAGGATATTGAAATGATAAAAACACTCCATTGTGAGCTCTTTCCTCTGGAGCTAAATCACCTAAATCTTCACCATTCAATTCAATGGTTCCATTAGTAACTTCATATTCTTCTTTACCAGCAACAACATTTGCCAAAGTACTTTTCCCAGCACCATTTGGCCCCATAATTGCATGAATTTCACCAGCTTTTACTTCTATATTCAAGCCTTTTAAAATTGCTTTCCCTTCGATTTCAGCGTGTAAATTGTTAATTTTTAACATTGTTTAAAGCTATGTGCTTATGATATAAGCTATTTAATATTTTTCTGTTTTAATAATCTAAATAGAGTTTTTTAGTAGCAACTCATTTATAGTAACTTTATAGAATCTAACCTACAGAACCCTCTAAAGAAATTTCCAATAATTTTTGGGCTTCTACAGCAAATTCCATTGGTAATTTATTTAACACCTCTTTACTAAATCCGTTTACAATTAAAGCAATGGCTTTTTCTGTATCAATACCTCTTTGATTACAATAAAACAATTGATCTTCGCCAATTTTACTTGTTGTAGCCTCGTGCTCAATTTGTGCAGATTTATTTTTTACTTCTATATACGGAAAAGTATGCGCTCCACAAGCATTACCCATAAGTAAAGAATCACATTGTGAAAAATTACGTGCATTTTCTGCTCTTGAATTTATTTGAACCAATCCTCTATATGAATTTTGAGATTGACCTGCTGAGATTCCTTTTGAAATAATTGTTGATTTGGTGTTTTTACCCAAATGAATCATTTTTGTACCCGTATCAGCTTGCTGAAAATGATTGGTTACTGCAATTGAGTAAAATTCGCCAACCGAATTGTTTCCTTTTAAAACGCAAGATGGATATTTCCAAGTTACAGCAGAACCGGTTTCTACTTGTGTCCAAGAAATTTTCGCATTGGTTTCACACAAGCCTCTTTTAGTTACAAAGTTAAAAACTCCTCCTTTACCGTTTTCATCTCCTGGAAACCAATTTTGAACTGTAGAATATTTAATTTCTGAATCATCCATCGCAATTAATTCTACAACAGCTGCATGTAACTGATTTTCATCTCTTTGCGGCGCTGTACATCCCTCTAAATAAGAAACATAACTTCCTTTATCAGCCACTACTAAAGTTCTTTCAAATTGCCCTGTACCACCTTCATTAATTCTAAAATAAGTTGACAATTCCATTGGACATCGCACCCCTTTTGGAATGTAACAGAAAGATCCGTCAGAAAAAACAGCAGAATTTAATGCCGCATAAAAATTATCTGAAGTGGGCACAACAGTACCCAAATATTTTTTAACTAACTCTGGATGCTCCTGTATTGCCTCTGAAATCGGCATAAAAATAATGCCTTTTTCAGCCAAAGTTTTCTTAAATGTTGTTGCCACAGAAACAGAATCCATTACAATATCTACAGCAACATTAGCTAGTTTTTTTTGTTCATCTATAGAAATACCCAACCTTTTAAAGGTATCTAATAAATCAGGGTCTACTTCATCTAAAGAATTTAGTTTTGGTTTCTTTTTTGGCGCAGAATAATAAGCTATTTCTTGAAAATTTGGTTTTGGATAGGTTACATTAGCCCAATCTGGCTCTTCCATTTTTTCCCAAACACGAAAAGCATCTAATCTCCAATCAGTCATCCATTGTGGTTCGTTCTTCTTTTTTGAAATTGCACGGACAACATCTTCATTCAGTCCTTTTGCAAAGGTTTCGCTTTCTATATCTGTGTAAAAACCATATTCATACTCTTTGGTTTTTAATTCTACTGCTAAATCATCTTCAGTATATTTACTCATATGCTAGTATTTAGTGCTAAAAAGTAAAAAGCTTGTAAATTCGACTGTGCTTATCTTAATAACACACTTAAATTATAAAACTTGATTTGTTTATTTCTCTAAAAGAAGTAAACGTTGCTATTAACTTTTAGGATTTTCTTGCTTTTTTATTTATAAACTAAAGGATTCTCCACAACCACAAGTTCTATTGGCATTGGGATTGTTAAATACAAATCCTTTTCCGTTTAAACCTCCAGAATACTCTAAAGTTGTGCCTACTAAATACAAAAAACTCTTTTTGTCTACAATGATTTTCACACCATTCTCTTCAAAGATTTTATCGTTTTCTGCTTGTTTGTTATCAAAAGTTAAATCATAAGATAAACCTGAACAACCACCACTTTTAACGCCAACTCTCACATAATCTGTAGTTGCTTCAAAGCCGTCTTCAGTCATCAATTGAATGACTTTTTTCTTTGCTGTGTCTGAAACTTTTATCATAATTTTAAATAGATTACATCTTAATCTGTGGCAAAGATAAGATATAAGTAGAACAAATAGGCTAAACTTTCATTATCAAGCGCTATCAAATCATTAATTTTATCGATTATTCTTGAAAGTCTGTATTATTTATAAATTCATCATCAGAAAGTGTTAAAAGAAACGATTTTAAGTCTGCCTTATCTTTATCAGATAAACCAACACCTCCTTGATTTACTTTTTTCATTAAAGGGTCGATTGTTGACGAAGCCTGCAAACCCTCTGAATAATGATTGATAACCTCTTCTAACGTTGCAAAACGTCCATCGTGCATATAAGGTGCCGTAAATTTTAAATTACGAATTGATGGCGATTTGAATTTCCCATTATCTGCAGGATCTCCAGTAACTGTGCCTAATCCTAAGTCAGAAAAAGTAGCATCTAACCCATTATTATGAAATTGATTGTCTGTCCATAGGGGATTATTCTCACTTCCATGACAATGAAAACAATCTCCTTTTGCTTCATCCATAAATATATTAAATCCGTTTTGTTCTTCCGGAGTTAAATTGGTTTTACCTAGCAAAAATTTATCAAATTTAGAATCTCCTGATATAATTGTTCTTTCAAACTGCGCCAATGCCTTTGTAATTTGTGTTGAATCGATTTTTGATGTGCCAAAGGCTTGTAAAAAAAGTTCTGGATATTCTGGATGGTTTTTAATACGTTCTGCAACATTTTTCCAAACAGCGTGCAATTCAACAG
>CAJWAC010000073.1 GCA_913020555.1 uncultured Polaribacter sp.
GTTAATTCAAAGTCTCGCTTTTATAATGAGCTTAAAGGGGAGTCTGATCCTGAGACAAAACGAAAAATTATTGGGCGAGTATTTATTGAAGTATTTGATGATGAGTCTCGCCTAATTGAAGATGTAAGTTGGTTAGCCCAAGGTACAATTTATCCGGATGTTATCGAATCCGTTTCTGTAAACGGAGGCCCATCAGCAACCATAAAAAGTCATCATAATGTTGGTGGTTTACCAGATTTTATGAAATTGAAAATTGTAGAGCCTTTGCGTATGATTTTTAAAGACGAAGTACGTAGAGTTGGTACTTCCTTAGGTATTGATAAACAATTATTAGGACGTCATCCTTTTCCAGGTCCTGGTTTGGCAATCCGTATTTTAGGAGATGTTACTCCAGAAAAAGTACGTATTTTGCAAGAAGTAGATGCTATTTTTATCAATGGATTACGTGAGGATAATCTTTACGATAAAGTTTGGCAAGCTGGGGCTATGCTTTTGCCTGTAAATTCAGTAGGAGTTATGGGAGATGAAAGAACCTATGAAAAAGTAGTAGCTTTAAGAGCAGTAGAAAGTACAGATGGAATGACTGCAGATTGGGTAAATTTACCATATAATTTTCTGCAAAAAGTATCTAACAACATAATCAATCAGGTAAAAGGTGTAAATAGAGTGGTGTATGACATTAGCTCTAAACCACCTGCAACTATAGAATGGGAATAAAATATATGAAGTATTTAAAGTTTTTTATTTTTCTGTGTATTTTAACATTCACAGTTTCTTGTGGTCAACAAAAAAGATACATACAGTATAAGGTGAAAAAAGGAGAAACGATGAGCGAAATTGCTGAGAAGTTAGCAATGAAAACAGCTAATTTAAAACGTTTAAATCCTGATGTGAATGGAGAGCCTAAAGCAAATACCTTTTTAGTAGTTCCTCAGAAAAATATCAATAACTTAAAAAATATAGAAAAAGAAATTCCTGAAGTTGAAAAAGATTCACTTTCTGAAGACCTAACGTTAACTGAAGAAGAGAAAAATTTATTAGCAATAAAAGAGAAGTATGAAGTTTATGAAGTTAAAAAGGGAGATACTTTCTTTAATTTGAAACAAAGGTTTGGACGCACAAGAGAAGAGTTATTAATGTTAAACCCTGAATTAGCTGAAGGATTGAAATTAGGAATGCTATTAAAGATAAAGGAAATTCCTGTAGAACTCATTTTTAGTGAAGGTGATTTTTACGATGATTATATTGATACAGATAAAGATTTAAAAGTAGCGCTTTTATTACCTTTTAGAACACATAAATATCAAAGTGATTCAATTTTATTAAAAGAAATTTTTGCAAGTAATGCTATATTAGTCAATATTGCTACAGATTTTTATTTAGGTGCCGAAATGGCGATTGATTCTTTAAGAAGTAAAGGAGTGGATATAGAGTTAAATGTTTATGATACAGGTGATAGAAGAGCGAATGGAGTTCAAAGTATCATTTCTGGTGGAAATTTAAATAAACATGATGTTATAATAGGTCCATTATATTTGGAAGAGGCTAAAATGATAGCTTCTAATGTTTCGATACCAGTCGTATATCCTGTTTATTCTGGTGATCAAAGTAGTTTTTTATCAAGTAATATCGTAAAAACATCGCCAGAGAAAAAAGTATTTAGAGAGGAATTGGAGCGATATATTATTGAAAATTTTCATAAAAATGATTCTTTGGTATACGCTGATTCGATTGTATCACAAGATGATATTACTAGAGGAGGAAATATCATTATTGTTAGTGATCAAAAATCGATTCAAGCAAGCAAGCTAATGCAATCTAACTTAAGTTTTAATACAAATGCTGTTGTAAATATTTTACAACCTGTGGAGGGTTATATAGAAAAATCAAGGTTTTTAGAGCTGTTGAAACCTAATGAGAACAATTGGGTGGTAATTGCCACTGCGGATAATGTAATTGTTAATGATGCGATAAATAGTTTAATCAGTTTACCTGAAGAAACCTCGGCAAAAGTTTTCACTTTTGATAAAGGACGTGTTTATGATAAAATTGATAATAGAAAATTAGCTAAAATTGGTTTTACGTATATAAGTGATGATTTTGTTGACGCAACTGCTGAAAACACAAAGATTTTCAATAAGCAATACCAAAAGAAAAATAATGCTTTACCTTCATTTTATGCTGCTAAAGGTTTTGACATCACCTATGATATTTTAGTGAGATTAGCTTCAGGCAAAGAGTTGAGTACTACTTTAGATGAAGGGGTTTCAATGAGAGTAGAATCAAAATTTGACTATAGAAATAGTAATACTGTGCCAGAAAATAAAGGTTTGTTTATTGTACGCTATAATAAAGATTTAACCTTAACAAGATTAAAATAAAATTTGATTGTTGGTCTAATTCTTATACTGATTTCAATAGTAGCTTTTTATTATTTGTATAATTCTGATTCAGTAGATGTAGTTGCTGACGAATCTTCACTTGGGAAAATAAAAATATTTATAGGAATTCTAATACTCTTTATAGTAGGAATAATTTCTATCATCAGAAATAATAGCTAAAAAAGAAAAAATCCACTTTAAGTGGATTTTTTGGATTCTATAAAATGGTAAAATTTAGATTTTCTTCATCTGTTGTTTCATTGCCTGCATTTGTTCTTTCAGCATTCCGTGTTTGTCTAATTTTTTAGCTTCTGCCATTAAATTTGTAGCTTCACGTTTACGTCTTTTAGTCATTGCAATACCCGCTAATTGTAATTTGGCCATTGCTAAATCGTGATCCATAGATAAACCTAAACGAATAGCTTTTCTTAAATATTTCTCTGATTGTGTTAAGTTTGTTTGGCTTAACATAATTCCGTGTAAATAATTATAATAACCTTGTTGTTTTGTAATTAAGGCAGCTTCTGGGTTTTTGATGTAACCTAACCATTTTTGAGCTCCAGGAAAATTTTGTTTACGCAATTGTAAAAATGCCAACAATATAAATTCGTTTTTAAAGTATAATAAAACGAAAATCCCTGCCAATAATAATATAGAAATTCCATTAAGAATATTTACTTGACTAAATTCATATACAGCCCATACTGTAATTAAACCTGCTAATACTAATTTTATATTTTTATTGAACATTGCTCTTTTGATTTGTTTTGAGAAATGCAAAAATACATTTTTCTACGAAATGTTAATAATTTACTTCTTGTAATATTTTTTATATTTAAACCAAGAAAGTGTCCCTAAAATAGCCACAAAACCAACAGAGTAGAAAACAGATGAAGGTGTTATTACTCGATCCCCACTTGCATAAGAATGCAATCCTGCTAAATAGAAGTTTACGCCAAAATAGGTCATCATAATAGATGCATAAGCAATTATTGTCCAAAGATTGAAAGTATACCTACCTCTTAAACCCGGAATTAAGCGCATGTGTAATACAAATGCATAAATCATAATAGAAATTAGAGCCCAGGTTTCTTTAGGGTCCCAACCCCAATAACGTCCCCAACTTTCGTTGGCCCACATTCCTCCTAAAAAGTTTCCAATGGTTAGCATTACTAAACCTACAGTAACCGCCATTTCATTGATAATCGTTATTTCTTTTATATTGATATCTATTTTCTTCTTATTGTTTTTGTTAGTTAATAAAATTAAGAAAAGTGCAAAAATTCCAAGAATCATGCCTAAAGTTAAAGGCCCATAACTGGCTACAATAATAGAAACATGCACCAATAACCACCAAGAATTTAAAACAGGTTGTAAGTTGGCGATTTCAGGATCTAACCAATTCATATTTGCTACAAATAAAATAATGGCAGTAACAAAAGTAGTTGCAACTATAGTTAATGCTGATTTTCTTCCTAAATACAATCCAAAAAGCATGGTTGTCCAACCCACATATATGATAGATTCATAGGCGTTACTCCAAGGTGCATTGCCACTAATATACCATCTTGCCACTAAACCAAGTGTATGTAATAAAAACAATGCTACTATAATACCAATAGAGAATTTTACTGCAATAGTTACCCATTTTTTATCACTAAAAATTTGGGTCATTACAAATACCATCAGCAGCAAACTGGCTAAGCCATAGTATCTAATTAATTTTACGAAAACACTATATTTATTGTAAGAAATTTCGATATCAATTTGTTGGTCTGAAGGATATATTTCTGAACCATATTTCTTTTGATATTTTTTAATACCATCTAAGACTTGATCAGCTTTAGAATAATCTCCTGTTTTTTTAGCAGTTTGTAATAACTGGACATATAGTGGTAAGGATTTTTGTACAAAAATTGTGTCTGAATCCTTAAATCCTTTAGTTGTAGTAGTTTCTGGTTGAGAAATCCATTTGTTATTTTCATTTTTTGGAATAGGATAAATTTTTAAGATACCACCCCCAATAGCATTGTAGAGTAGTCCTAAACGTCTATCGATTTTAATTATGTCTTGTTCAAATTTGTTCTGAATTTTCTTTTTTTGAGCTTCATCTATTTGACTTTTTATTTTGTATTCTCCTCTATTGGTGAAAAAATCTGAAAGACGTGCATATTTTACAGTGTCTGCTAAGTTGAGTTGTTGCCTAACTTTTTTATTTTGTTTTTCTAAATAAATAAAAGGAACTTCGTACCAAAGCCTAGGGTTTTCAATAATTGATATTAAAACCTGACTTGGTTCCATTCCATTAAAACTTTCAGTTTGTGCCACTTTACGCACCAATTCAGAAGCAAACGTATGGGCAGGTTTCATTCTACCGTCATCTTGAATAACTAATCTGCTAAAGCTTTCGGCGTGTTCTAATGAAACTAAATTCAATTTTAAAATAGAATCAATTTGTTGTTGATTTACTTGGCTCGATTTTGTTTTTGTAGTATTGTTTCTAACGTTTGAAGTGGCTTTAGTTTCGTGAGTGTGATTTGGGTCACTATGATCGTGATCTGAATGTTGGGCGAAACTAAAACTTGATAGAAATAAAGCAGCAACAATAGACATTGCCATTTTCTTTTTCCTTATTTTTTTTAAAGAATTTTTTAAGCTATCAAAACGTGTATATTTTGCAAAGAATATACAAATCATACCTATGTATAACAGTGAATACCCTAAATAGGTAATAAAAGTTCCCCACCAGTCATGATTTACAGACAAGTGTGTTTGTTCTTTTTCTCCGGATAAATCATAACTGGCTTGAAAAAATTTAAAACCTTTGTGATCTAAAATATGATTCATATAAATATGATAATCAAAAGTTTCTTCTTTATCTATTACAGTTATCTGACTTGCATAAGAAGCTGCACTTTCTGAACCAGGATATTTTTCTAGCTGAAAATCATTAAGTTTAATGCTAAAAGGTGCCTCTAGTAATTTAGAGCCATACCAAATTCTGAAATTTAATCCACCCAAGGTGAACTCTTGAGCATTATCATTGCTAAATTTACCACCTGTGAGTTCTATTCGTTTTGTTTTATTTTCAGCAATAACATCTAAAACAACAACGTCTAATTTTTTATCGTCTTTTGAACCACTCACGGTTTTCATAATTCCTTTACTAGGATATTGAGGCACTACAAAAGGCAAACCAGCAACGTTATATAAAGATCGTAATTTGAAATTTTGAACACTATCTTTTTGAATGACCCCTTTATTCATAGTGGCCATAACTTGATAATTTCCATTAGATTTTGTCTTTATTTTTAAAACGCCATCACTTTTAAAAATATTGATAGAGGCATTATCGTCTTTGGAATTGTAGCCCACTAAAATATTATGAATATTTTGTACTGTTCCTGATTTTACATAATGTTCGTGTCTGCTTCCTTCTGAAGATTCAACTAAGAATAAATATTCCACTCCGTTTTCATCTTCAACTAATTTTCGTTCTGCCCAAGGAATGTAATCTACCAAATCAATTTCATAACTTTTTCCTTTAAAATCATCCGTAAAAGACCAAGAATTAGAACCCCATGCGCTTAATAAAATTGGTTTATGTTTGGTTTTTTGAACTTCGTTATTATCAACAATAACATTTACATATGTGGTTTCTGATAAAAATGTATTTGTAGTTTCTCCTTCATTAATCAACATGATACCTTCATAACCCAAATATCTTGTTACTCCAGCACCAATTATTATAAATAGAAATGCCAGGTGAAACATCAATACCGGCCATTTATCTTTTCTAAGTAGTTTGTACCTAAAAATATTACCAAAAAAATTGATCACAAAGAAAATCATAATAGCTTCAAACCACCAAGAATTGTAAACCAATGCTTTTGAAGTTTGTGTGCCATAATCATTTTCTATAAACGTGGCAATACCCATTGCAGTGGCAAAAAGGATAAATAAAACTGCCATTAAACGAGTAGAATACAGTAAATTAAAGAATTTTTTCATTCGAAAATTATCGCTTTTAAAAGAGTTGCAAATTTAAGGATAAAAGCACAGAAAAATTAAAAATTCTACTATATTTCTGTATTAAGAACTGTTAAAAATTATAGATATCTGATTCTGTTTTTTCTCTTTTAAAAGAGATTTTTAAATTTAATTTATAACAATTTTAAAGATCGATTTGTACAAGTCAAATCTTCTTTTAGATATTCTGTTTTAGAATATTTATAGAGTTGTAAATCAATTAATTGGAGAGGTGTTTGTGCTAATCTACAATACTATCCGTTAAAATGGTAATTAAATCGATTGCAGCTTGTGCAATCTTTGTTCCTGGTCCAAAAACACCAACAGCGCCTGCATCAAATAAATATTGGTAATCTTGTGCAGGAATTACACCTCCTACAATAACCATAATATCTTCTCGTCCGTATTTTTTGAGCTCTGCAATTACTTGAGGAACTAGCGTTTTATGTCCTGCCGCCAAAGATGATATTCCTAAAATATGAACATCGTTTTCTACAGCTTGTTTAGTAGCCTCTTGTGGTGTTTGAAAAAGTGGCCCAATATCTACATCAAAACCTAAATCTGCATAGCCAGTTGCCACCACTTTAGCACCACGGTCATGACCATCTTGCCCCAATTTAGCAATCATAATTCTTGGACGTCTTCCTTCTAGTTCTGCAAATTTATCTGCTAATTCAGTAGCTTTCTTAAAGAGTTTATCGTCTTTTATTTCTTTACTATACACACCAGAAATGGTTTTAGTTACGGCCTTATGTCTTCCAAAAACAGCTTCTAAAGCATCAGAGATTTCACCCAAAGTTGCTCTGTTTTTTGCTGCCTTAACGGCTAAGTCTAATAAATTTTTTTTACCGGACTTTGCAGCATTGGTTAAAGCTACTAAACATTTTTCAACTTTTTGACTATTTCTATCGGCTTTTAGCTTTTCTAAACGTTCAATTTGAGATTTACGAACAGCTTCATTATCAACTTCTAAGATATGTAATGGGTCTTCTTGTGCTAATTTGTATTTATTAACACCTACAATTACATCTTGGCCACTATCAATTTTTGCTTGTTTTTTGGCAGCAGCTTCTTCAATTCTTAATTTCGGAATTCCTTTTTCAATAGCTTTGGTCATGCCCCCCAAACCTTCTACTTCCTGAATTAAGCCCCAAGCTTTATTGGCAATATTTTCTGTTAATTTCTCAACATAATGACTTCCAGCCCAAGGATCTACTGTTTTGGTAATATAGGTTTCTTCTTGCAGGAATATTTGTGTATTTCTTGCAATTCTTGCAGAGAAATCAGTAGGCAATGCAATTGCTTCATCCAGTGCATTTGTATGTAAACTTTGTGTTCCTCCAAATGCAGCAGCCATAGCTTCTATAGTAGTCCTTGCAACATTATTAAAAGGATCTTGCTCTGTTAAAGACCATCCACTAGTTTGACAATGTGTTCTTAAGGCTAAAGATTTTGGATTTTTTGGATTGAACTGTTTCACAAGTTTTGCCCATAACATTCGGCCTGCACGCATTTTTGCGATCTCTGTAAAATGATCCATTCCTATGGCCCAAAAGAAAGATAATCTAGGAGCAAAAGCATCTATGTCCATTCCTGTTTCTAAACCTTTTTTAATGTACTCTAAGCCATCAGCTATTGTATATGCCAATTCAATTTCTGCAGTTGCACCTGCTTCTTGCATGTGGTAACCAGAAATAGAAATAGAGTTAAATTTAGGCATTTTGTTGCTACTGTATTCAAAAATATCCGCAATAATTTTCATTGATGGTGTAGGAGGATAGATGTACGTATTACGCACCATAAACTCTTTTAAAATATCATTCTGAATAGTTCCTGACAATAGTTCTGCAGCAACCCCTTGTTCTTCTGCAGCTACAATATAAAATGCTAAAATGGGTAAAACAGCACCATTCATGGTCATAGAAACAGACATTTTATCTAAAGGAATTTGATCAAACAAAATTTTCATATCCTCCACAGAATCTATGGCAACACCTGCTTTACCAACATCTCCTTGCACGCGTTCATGGTCAGAATCATAGCCTCTGTGAGTCGCCAAATCAAAAGCAACTGATAATCCTTTTTGGCCTGCTTTTAAATTTCTTCTGTAAAAAGCATTACTTTCTTCAGCAGTAGAAAAACCTGCATATTGCCTAATTGTCCATGGTCTGCGAACATACATTGTTGAATATGGGCCTCTTAGATTTGGAGCTATTCCTGCTATGAAATTTTCGTGAGCAACTCTTTTTATTTTTTGCTTTTCACTTTTTGCTAATTGTATGTTTGAAACATCTTTCCTACTCATTATCTAAACGTTCTTTTTCAAAATTTTCAGAAAGGCGTTTTCTGACAATTGGAGTGATTAATGTTTTAATATGTCTTTGCTTTACAAATGGATACAATTCCAAATCGTGCTTCATTTTATCATCTTTATTGATTTGCATATTTGTGCCTAACAAAACAATTTCTTTAGCATTAAACTTTTCTTCTTGCTTTAAGGTATTTTCAGTAATTTTCTTTTGAATTATTCCTGCTTTCAATTGATGTAAAAATCCACCAGCTTTTTCTATTTGCTTAAAAATAGTTAATGCTTTTTCTGCCAGTTGATTTGTGATAGATTCTATATAATAAGTGCCATCAGCAAAATTTTGAGCTTCTGCTAAATAACTTTCTTGTTGTAAAATTAAAAGTTGATTTCTTGAAATTCGAGATCCAAACTCATTTGATTTATGATAAATTTCATCATAAGAAATATTAGCAACAGTATTTGAGCCACCCAAAATAGCGCTCATGCACTCAGAACTTGTGCGTAACATATTTACATTATAGTCGTATAAGGTTTTGTTTCTTAAACTAGGTTGTGTAAAAATATGGGCTTCTTTATTATCAATTTTATGTTCTTTTAAAAGCGATTCCCATAAAATTCGGAAAGCTCTTAATTTAGCTATTTCAAAAAAGTAATTAGTGCCTACTGCAAAATTAAAATTGATTTTAGTATTTACTTTTGCACCAAAATAATTAAGATATTCGTTTGCATGTGCTAAAGTGTACGCCAATTGTTGAGGTATATTAGCTCCTGCATTTTGATATAAGTCTCCTGAAATTGAAATACAATTTTTACTAGCTGCGATTATTTTTGCTAATTGGTTATGGTCTTCTTTTAGATTTTTAAACCAATTTCCACTTTCCGCCAAATTTCCAATAATATCTAATTGGATAACAGTATTATCTGTATCACAAAACTCAGCAAGTTTTGTTTGGAAGTTTGCTTCTAAAAAAGAGAGTTGAAAGTATAAAAGTGTTTTGCCAGGAAAACCTTTTAATAAAGACTTCGGATCAAAGGGTTTTGAAGCTTTAAATTGAATTGAGTTAGCCCCGCGTTTTATGGCATCAAGAGCCAAAGAGTTGGCTATCTTTTCATCATCAATAAAAATAGATTGGCAAATATGAAATCCTTTTTTTGGAAGATTTATTTTAGTGTTTGTGCTGTCTTCCTTTGTGTAGAATGGTTTTACAGTGATGCCTTCATCTGTATGCCAAATTAATGTATCATTGTAATCAGCTCCTTTTAAATCTACTTGAATTTTTTGTTTCCAAGCTGAAGGTAAAACCGGGTTAAACTCGTCAAATAGAAAGTTGTTCATTATTTATTTATGGTATCAAACTCAATAATATAGATATCTTCATTATCTTTTTTCATCAGATATTTTTCACGTGCAAAGCGTTCTAATTCTAAAGAATCTTGAAGCTTTTTAATGGTTGCTCTGTCTTTTTCAATTTTATCTTTATAGAAAGAAATGGTACTTTCTAGATCGTTTATTTCATTATTGAATTTACGATGTGTTAAATACGAGTTTTCATCAAAAAAAAGCATCCATATTATAAACGGAATTAAAATGATTACAAAAACATTTGTAGCTATTTTGAAAATGAAATTGTTCTTTAAATTTTTTAACAAACTCATCTATAGGCGCTCGTTAATTACACTTCTTACAATATCTATAGCAACAGTATTAAACCTATCATTAGGTATAATCATGTCTGCATAGTTTTTTGTAGGTTCTATAAATTGCTGATGCATAGGTTTTAAAGTGGTTTGATATCGAGTTAAAACTTCATCTATATCTCTACCTCTTTCAGAAATGTCTCTTCTAACTCTTCGTATTAAACGTTCGTCAGTATCTGCATGCACAAATATTTTAATATCGAATAAATCTCTGAGTGCTTTGCTATTAAAGATTAAAATACCTTCAACAATTATTACTTTTTTAGGATGTGTAATGATTACATCTTTAGTTCTGTTATGTGTTACAAAAGAATATACGGGTTGGTTGATTGTTTTACCAGCTTTTAAATCAATAAGATGCTCAATAATTAAATCAAAATCAATGGCTCTTGGATGATCAAAATTAATTTTCGTTCGTTCATCGTAAGATAAATTATCTGTTGCTTTGTAATACGAATCTTGAGATATGACGCAGACTTCATCTGTTGGTAAATGTTTTAAAATCTGATTGACAACTGTTGTTTTTCCACTTCCAGTGCCTCCAGCAATTCCAATAATTAACATAGTTTTTGGTTGATATTGATAATTATTCTACTAAAATAATAAAGTATTTTACAAAGTACTAAAATTATTTATTTTTATGCCTTCTGCTTTTAAATCAAACATTAAGTTATATAGACCAAAAAAGGTTCTATTCATATAAATAAAATGTTTTGAACCTCTGCTTGCATTGTAAGATCTTAACTCAGTGTTTTTAGAATAGCGTTCTCCAAATTCAGATATTTTTCCAAAAAATTCAGGATCTGAAAAGTCAAACTCTTCTGCGTGAAAAGGTTGTGTAAAAATAGATAACATTTCATGAAACATCGCTTTAAAAAACTCAAATTCTTCTTTAGGATCTTCCTTTCTTAAGATGTCTAACTCATACATTTTTTCAACAAAAAGAGTCTCATTATCTAAAGTTTCTTGTTTCGCTAAAACAAAGTAAGGAGTGTAAAAATCTAATGGAATTGTTTTCATACAACCAAAATCTAAAGCAATTAATTCTCCTTTTTTAGAAATTAAAAAGTTTCCTGGATGTGGATCTGCATGCACTTTTCTTAAATTGTGAATTTGGAACATATAGAAATCCCATAGTGCCTGGCCAATTTGATTTGCCAAAACTTGATTGGTGTTTTTATCTGTAAATTCTGATAAATGAATACCATCCATCCAATCCATTGTTATGATTTGTTTCGACGATAAATCCGAATAATAATTAGGGAAAGCAAGATGATTAATATTTTTGCAAGCATTTACAATTTCTTTACTTTGTTTAACTTCTAAAATGTAATCAGTTTCTTCTAACAATTTATCTTGAACTTCAAAAAAGTACTCATCAGAAGTTTTTCCTTTCATATTAAACATTCTAATTACAAAAGGCTTTAGAAGTGCTAAATCTGATTTTATACTATCTGAAACTCCTGGATATTGAATTTTAACTGCGAGTTTCTTTCCATCTTTTTCAGCTTTATGAACCTGTCCAATACTTGCAGCGTTAAATGCTTTAGCATCAAATTTATCATATATTTCTGACGGAAATTTACCAAAACTTTTTTTAAATGTTTTTAAAACTAAAGCTTCAGAAAGTGGAGGTACAGAAAATTGAGCTAAAGAGAATTTCTCTACATAGGCTCTGGGTAAAATACTTTTTTCCATACTTAACATTTGCGCTACTTTTAAGGGGCTGCCTTTTAAGTCTTTTAGGCTATCGTAAATGTCTTCTGCATTATCTTTATTGAGCTTTTCCCTCGCTTTTTCTTCAGATTCTGTGATTTTATTACCGTAATATTTTAAATAATTTACACCAACTTTTGCTCCTGTTGTCACTAATTTAGAAGCTCTCTGTAT
>CAJWAC010000074.1 GCA_913020555.1 uncultured Polaribacter sp.
TTAACGAATTAAATTCAACATGCAGTTCTGCACATGATCTTAGATTTATCATGAAAGATGTAACTACAGGAATTTATTATGATCAAGGTCATATGACGCCTACAGGCAATAAAATAATTGCAAAGAAAATGTATGAAATTACATTACCAATCATAGAAGAAAATTTTACATTAATTCCTGACATAAATATTTGGACAACCACAAACAATATTTTTTCTTACAAGTTGGGTATTTATGATTATAATTTTTTAGGAAGAAATATCACCTTTGGTGGATTTTATCAAAACAATGGATTCGATTCTTATGCTGTAAATTTTAGGGCTCCAAATTTGTTTTCTAAAAAATGGGGTTTGGCTTTAAATCATCAAAATTGGAAAAGTGAAGAACCTTTATATTTCGACAATCAATCTGCAAATTACCTTTACAATAATATTTCTTTTGAAGCACTTGGTCTGTATCAAATCAATATTAATAACGAAATTAATTTTGGGGTTAATTTATTTAGAGAAAAATATCAATATTTATCTGGAAATATAGATTTATCAAATCCATCAATACCTGAAAATTTAACTTTAAATAAAGCGCTTTTTAAGCTTGTATATGCTTATGATAATCTAGATTACTATTATCAATATATAAAAGGTTTTAAAAATATTTTATATGTGCAATATGTGGTAACGGAAAATGATTTTCAGAATAAATTTTATATTTTTTGGAATGATTTCTTTTTCTACAAAAGAATCGGAAACGAAGGGAACTGGGCAAATAGATTACGATTTGGACTGTCATCAAATGAAAATACACCATTTGCGCCATTTGCTTTAGATAATAATGTAAATTTAAGAGGAGTAGGTATTTTAGTAGACAGAGGTACAGGGAGTATTGTATTAAACACAGAATTTAGACAAACAATTTACGATAAGAAGTGGCTAGCAATTCAAACCAATATTTTTTCTGATATTGGATCCTGGAGAAATCCTGGAGGAAAATTGGACGACTTTATTCAAAAGGAAAATATTAGAATTTATTCAGGAATAGGATTGCGTTTTATCAGTAAAAAGATATATAATGCTACTTTAAGAATTGACTACGGATTTAGTTTATTAAACAAAAAAGGAGGTTCTAATGGTGGTTTTGTGTTCGGAATTGGACAATATTTCTAATAATTATTACAAATCGATTTTTCTAATAGGTTAACTTTGTGTTTTAAAAAAATAGAATGAGAACTTTTGCAATAGGTGATATTCATGGTGGTTTTAAAGCTTTAATTCAAGTTTTAAATCAATTAGAAATTAAAGATGATGATAAGATTATTTTTATGGGAGATTATGTGGATGGATGGAGTCAATCTGCTCAGGTTATTGATCTTTTAATAAAGTTATCTCATAATATCAACTGCATTTTTATCAAAGGAAATCATGATGTTTGGTGTGAAAATTGGCTTAAAGATGAGAATGATGTAAACCCCTCTTGGTTTATGCACGGAGGAAAAGAAACGATGGATAGTTACGATGGTTTTTCCCCACAAGAAAAAAAAGAACACTTAATTTTCTTTAAAAATATGCAAATGTATTATTTGGATGATGAAAACCGGCTGTTTTTGCATGCTGGTTTTACTTCTATGCATGGTGTAGTAAAAGAATCTTACCCTCTTAATTTTTGTACGGATAGAACTTTATGGGAAATGGCTTTGGCTATGGATAGAAAAATTGATTTTGACCATCACTTATACCCTAAAAGATTAAAACTTTACAAAGAGATTTATATTGGTCATACACCAACTACAAATTACGTAGAATCTGAACCTATGAATGCGATTAATGTTTGGAATATTGATACAGGTGCGGCTTTTAAAGGTAAGGTTACAGGTATGAATATTGATACTAAAGCTTTTTTTCAAAGTGATAATTTACCAAGTTTATACCCAAATGAAAAAGGAAGGAATGGGTAATTTCTAATGCTAAAAATTTGTAAATTCGTTTTATGGGAGCAAAAGATAAAATATTAGCTGGGAGAATTTATTTAATTCTTGCAGCACTTTTTATTGCTTCATTAGTAACATCTAATTTAATATTTCAAAAATTTTTTTATTGGTACCCATTTGATATTGAAATTTTTGACACCAAGTTATTTGAAGTATCTGTAGGTTTGTTACCATATCCAATTACATTTTTAATTACAGACATATTATCAGAAATTTATGGAAAAAGAAAAGCAAACGAAGTTGTTATTGCAGGAATATTTGCATCTTTTTTTTCATTAATCATCATTTATGTTTCCAAAGAAGTACCTGCAACATCTTGGTCTCCTGTAAACGATGGTTTATTTGTTAATGTTTTTGGTGCAGCACCTTTAGCAGTATTAGCTTCAATGTTGGCTTATTTATTTGCACAATTTATAGATATTAGAGTTTATCATTTTTGGAAACAGTTCACAAAAGGAAAGCATCTTTGGCTGAGAAACAATTTCTCTACTTTTTCATCTCAAATTATAGATACACTTACTGTTTTATTATTGCTTTGTTTCTTTGGTATTATAGATTGGGGAAATTTTTCAGGCTTGCTACTAAGCGGAGTATTATTTAAAATGATGATCGCAGCCTTAGACACACCAATATTATATCTAGTTGTATTTGCATTTAGAAAAAGGTTTAATTTAAAATTGAATGAAGAAATTTTAGATTAATTTTTGTAAACAATTTAAAAACCCTTCGTCTAAAACATCAAAATTAAAACAAGATGAAAAAAATAGTAATACTTTTTGTGCTCATGTTTTCGGTACTACAAATTAAAGCACAAACTTCAATATTCAATAGCTTATTGCAAGCTCACGTTACAGATAAGGGAATCGTTAATTATAAATCTTTTAAAACAGATGAAGATAAATTAGATAGTTATATTTCTTACTTACAAAAAACTTCTCCAGATAATTTGTGGTCAGAGAATAAAAAACGAGCCTTTTGGATCAATGCTTATAATGCCTACACTATTAAATTGATTTTAGATAATTATCCTATAGCAAGCATAATAGATATCAAACAAAAAGGTAAAACTGCATGGAAAATTTCTTTCGCTAAAGTTGGAGGAAAAACCTACACATTAGATTATATTGAGCATAAAATTTTACGTGATCAATTATTTGATCCTAAAATACACGTGGGTGTAAATTGCGCCTCAGGTTCTTGCCCAAAATTAGGAAATAAAGCATTTACTGAATCCAATATTGAAGCAGAATTAACTCAATTAATGAAAGATTTTATAAATGATACTACTAAAAATAAAATGAGTAGGAAAAAAGTACAAGTTTCTGAGATTTTTAATTGGTTTAAAGGAGATTTCACTAAAAATGGAACTTTAATTGATTACCTAAATAAATACTCAGAAATAGAAATTAAATCGAATGCAAAAGTTACTTATCTCAAGTACGATTGGGCTTTAAATGGTAAATAATTTCTGTATCTTTCAATTTTAAAATCAAGATAAAACTATGTCAAAATCATATTATGATGCTGCCGATTTAAGAAAGTTTGGCAAAATTACAGAGTGGAGTGAAGACCTTGGAAACAAGTTCTTTGAATACTATGGAAAAGTATTTGAAGAAGGGGCCTTAACCGCTCGTGAAAAATCTTTAATAGCTTTAGCTGTTGCGCACACAGAGCAATGTCCTTATTGCATTGATGCGTATACTAAAGATGGTTTACAAAGAGGTATTACTAAAGAAGAAATGATGGAGGCTATTCATGTTGGGGCAGCTATTAAAAGTGGAGCTACACTTGTGCACGGTGTTCAAATGATGAATAAAGTAAATAAATTAGAAATGTAATTTTTTGTATGGCTACAAAATCATTAAAAGCTAGAAATAACGATATTGCAAACACCTCTCGTCAAATGGAAATTTTGTCAAGCGGAATTTTTGCGGACGGAGAATTACCTACATTCGCAGCAAAAATTAAAGAAACAAATCAGTTTCCACTTCGTCCTAAAAAATTAGAAATTTTACAAATTAATTTAGGCTATATGTGCAATCAAGTTTGTGAGCATTGTCACGTAGATGCTGGGCCAGATCGTAAAGAAATTATGTCTATTGATACGATGAATCAATGTTTAGAGGTTATAAAAAATACTGGGGCGCATACTTTAGATTTAACAGGCGGTGCTCCAGAAATGAATCCTAATTTTAGATGGTTTGTAGAAGAAGCATCAAAAGCAGGCATTAAAGATTTTATTGTACGTTCTAACCTTACTATTATAAGAGCCAACAAAAAATACTATGATTTACCTGAGTTTTTCAAAAAACATAGCGTTCATGTGGTTTCCTCTATGCCTCATTGGACACGTGGAAAAACAGATAAACAAAGAGGTAATGGAGTTTTTGATAAATCTATTAAAGCCTTACAAGAATTAAATGCTGTAGGTTATGGTGTAAAAGGCTCAGCTTTAAAGTTAGATTTGGTATACAATCCTTCTGGAGCCTTTTTACCAGGCGACCAAATGGCTTTAGAAAATGATTTTAAAAAAGCTTTAAAAGCAGATTTTAACATTGATTTTCATAGTTTATTTGCTATCACAAACTTGCCTATTAGTCGTTTTTTAGATTATTTAATAGCATCAGAAAATTACGAAGATTATATGTATTCTTTGGTAGATGCTTATAATCCATCAGCAGTAGAAAATGTAATGTGCACCAACACACTTTCTGTAAGTTGGGATGGCTATTTATATGATTGTGATTTTAATCAAATGCTAAATCTTAAAGTGGCGAGTAAAGTAAAACACATTGCTGAATACAATGAAGAAATATTACAAAATAGAAATATAATTATCAACCAACATTGTTATGGCTGCACAGCTGGCGCAGGAAGTAGCTGCCAAGGTGTTGTAGCTTAAAATGTCAAAAAATTAAAAATGAGTTATCTAGAAACTACGCATAATGTATATAAAGAAGCAGCATTAACACCAGATGTTGGTCTTTGCTGTACAACAAATCCTATTTGGGAATTACCAGGTCTTAAGATTCCAAGAATAATGCAAGAAATGAATTATGGATGTGGTTCAACTGTGCATGCTCGTGATTTAACCAATAACCCCAAAATGCTTTATGTTGGTGTTGGAGGGGGAATGGAGTTGTTGCAATTTTCTTATTTTAATAGAACTAAAGGAGGAGTTATTGGGCTAGATGTTGTTGATGAAATGCTAGAAGCTTCTCGTAAAAACTTTAAAATAGCTGAAGAGCAGAATGATTGGTTTAAAAGTGAGTTTGTAGATTTAAGAAAAGGTGATGCCATGGATTTACCTGTAGAAGATAATTCTATTGATGTTGCTGCTCAAAATTGTTTATTCAATATTTTTAAATCAGATGATTTAAAGAAAGCTATTGCAGAAATGTATAGAGTTTTAAAGCCTCATGGACGTTTGGTAATGAGCGACCCTACCTGCGAGCAACTAATGAATGATGAATTACGAAATGATGAACGCCTGCGTGCGCTTTGTTTAAGTGGTAGTTTATCAATTGCTGATTATGTAAAAGCGTTAACTGATGCTGGTTTTGGAACCATAGAAATTAGAGCTAGAAAGCCATATAGAATTTTAGACCCAAAGAATTATCCTACAGATGAATTGATTTATATAGAGTCTATAGAAGTTGCTGCAATTAAAGATCCAATGCCTGCAGACGGTCCTTGTATATTTACTGGAAAAGCTGCCATTTATTATGGTGATGAAGATTATTTTGATGATGGTTTAGGTCATATATTATTAAAAAATCAGCCTTTAGCAATTTGTGATAAAACCGCTGCTGCTTTAGAAAGTTTAGGTAGAGATGATATTTTCTTCTCACCCTCTACTTTTCATTATGATGGTGGTGGATGTTGTTAGATTTTTTAACAATCAACTAAATTTAAATAGAAATAAAAAACCTTTTATTGGTTTTTATATTAATCGCATATGAATAAATTAAAAATCTTTTTACTATTGATGATTTTTGTGACTTTCGATGGTTTTTCTCAACAAATTGAAATGAGTTCAATTAAAAATACAGCCATCAGTGGGGGTATTGGATTGGGGTCAGTTTTAGCTGTAGTTGTTTCTTGGGAAAGAAATAAGTCTGTTTTATTTGCTTTTTTACACGGAATTTTTAGCTGGTTGTATGTATTATATTTTGTTTTAACAAGAAAGCCAGAGGAGAGAAAAAGATAATTATGAAAAATATTTTCATACTATTTTTAGTAATTAGTTCCTCTACATTTGGTCAAAATAGTTGGAATAAACTATTAAATGAACTGAATAGGAATAATGTTCCTTACATTTCTGTAGCTACTTTAGCTTCATTAAAAAATAATGTAATCGTATTAGATGCTAGAGAAACAAAAGAATATGAAGTAAGTCATTTAAAAAATGCTATTTGCGTAGGGTATGATAATTTTGATGTAAATAAAACCATCGCTTATTTACCTAATGATAAAAGCGCTAAAATAGTAGTTTATTGCTCTTTGGGTATTCGTTCAGAAATTATAGCTAATAAATTAATAAAAAAAGGTTTTACCAATGTTTACAATCTTTATGGTGGAATTTTTGAATGGAAAAACAACAACTTTCAAGTGGTGGATACTTTAGGGAACAATACAGAAAAAGTACATACTTTTAATAAAAATTGGAGTAGGTGGTTGAAAAAAGGGAATAAAATTTATGATTAAAGGTTTATTTGAAACTCATTTATTTGTTCAAGATTTAGAAAAATCGATAGATTTTTATACAAACGTATTAAAACTTGAACAATATTTATATGAAGACGAAAGAAGAGTCGCTTTATTTTGGATAGGAAAACCCAAGCAAGCAATGTTAGGTTTATGGGAAAAACCAAAAGAAGAAATAGATGTGCGCCACTTTGCTTTTGAATGTGACTGGGAATGGGTTCTAAATGATTCCATACCTTTTTTGAAATCACATAACTTAAATTTTTGGAATTTCTTAAATGATAATTCAGAGCAACCCATGGTATTTGCTAATATTCCTGCAATAGCAATTTACTTTTCTGATCCAGACGGACATTATTTAGAGTTTATTGGTACGCTACCCGGAAAGCACAAACCAGAAAAAGGGAGTTTAGTAATTTCTTATGAAGAATGGTTAGAAATGGAGAAAAATGAAGCATAAGAATCTACTTTTAATTTTCACTAGAAACCCAGAATTAGGGAAATCAAAAACACGATTGGCAAAGACTATTGGAGATCAAACTGCTTTAGAAATCTATAAATTTTTACTAAAAAGAACTCAAGAGATAGCTGTAAAAGTAAATGCTGATAAAGCTGTTTATTATTCTGTGAAAGTTAGAAATAACGATATTTGGGACTCTTCTATTTATCAGAAATATCAACAATTTGGAGAAGATTTAGGGGTGAGAATGAAAAATGCTTTCAAAAATGGTTTTGACGCTGGTTACAAAAAGGTAATAATTGTTGGTAGTGATTTGTATGATTTATCATCAAAAATTATTGATAACGCTTTTCAAAAACTAGAATCAAATGATTTTGTAATTGGTCCTGCAGAAGATGGTGGCTATTACTTATTAGGGATGAATTTTCTACAAGAGGATATTTTTGAAAATAAAGATTGGGGAACAGAAACCGTCAGAAAAGATACTTTAGTGAATTTAAAAGATAAAAAAGTATTTTTGTTAGAAATGCTAAATGATGTAGATGTATTTGAAGATATAGAGCATCATCCTGCATTTCAGCACTTTTTAAAACAATAGTACTATGGATAAGCATCAACAGTTAAAAGAAACTATAGAATTCTTAAAGGGAAAAGGAATCACTAACCCTAAGGTGGGAATTGTGTTAGGGACTGGTTTAGGTAAATTAATTGACGAAATTTCAATAGAAAAAGAAATTTTTTATACAGATATTCCTCACTTTCCCAAGGCTACAGTTGAGTTTCATTCTGGTAAATTAATTTACGGAGAATTATCAGGGAAAAAAGTGCTGGTAATGTCTGGTCGTTTTCATTTATATGAAGGTTACAATGCTTGGGAAGTTACCTATGGAATAAGAACAATGCATGGTTTAGGAATCAAAAACCTACTAATTTCAAATGCTGCAGGTGCCATCAATTTAAGTTATAAAAAGGGGGATTTAATGCTAATTGAAGATCATATTAATTTACAAGGGAGTTCACCTTTGGTATTTAAAGGAGCCAATAATTTTGGAAATATTTTTGCTGATATGCTAGCTCCTTATTCAAAAATCATCAATAATAAAATAAAGGAAATTGCTAAAAATCAAAATATAAAATTACACAATGGCATTTACGCAAGCGTTTTAGGTCCTCAACTAGAAACGCGAGCAGAATATAGAATGTTACAAATTTTAGAGACTGACGCTGTTGGAATGAGCACGGTGCCTGAAGTAATTGTAGCCAAACATTTAGAGCTACCTTGTGCCGCAATTTCTGTTTTAACAGATGAATGTGATCCTAAAAATTTACAGCCGGTAAATATTGCTGAAATAATTGCTATTGCAGGTAAAGCAGAGCCTAAAATGATTTTTCTTTTTAAAAGAGTTATTCAAGATTTATAGTTTTTTTCCATCAAACTTTATTTAAAGATGATGAAAACAAAAAATATCATTAGGGCAGCAATTTTTAATCTGAAATGGTTAAAAATAAACCTACAGAAAAAAATAATCTCAATTTATTGATATCATTCACCCAAGAAACATCAAAATTAATAGGCCCTAAATAAGAATCATAAGCTGCTGTTGCTCCCATTGCAAATAAGTTGCTGGTGCGAAATTGATCTGTCCATTTTCCCTTTGAGGAAAAAGCACTTTTAATAAAGCTTTCGAATCCTTGAAAACCTACAGAAGCATAGTTTAAGTGCGGGGTAAGGTATAGATTAGATTTTGGGTTAAATTGGAATCCAACATCTAATTTTATAAATTGATTTACACCAAGTTCATTTTCTTTTAATCCAGGAAAAACAAAACTATTTTCTCTAGGGCTAACAAGATATCCTCCCAAAAAGTACTTAGACCCATAGCCGTAGTCATCAAAAGACAATTCATTATTTTTTATTTTGTCTTCAAAAATAAAGTTGGCATTTGCATTTAATATTAGAGATAGGCTTTCTTTTATAGAGATTCTCCTTTCATAAGATAGAAGCAGTTTTGTGAAGTCATTTGTGCTGCCATTTATGATATCAACAGATTCTATATCAATATCTACATCTACATGGTTATATAGAGATCTCACAATTTTTGCTTTAATTAAACTTCCACTTTTTGCAAAAAAAACAGAGTTCAGGTCATTGTAAACAAAATGTGCATTTACTTCAAAATTATTTAAATGGTACTTATTTAAAATTAGAACATTATCGCTAACTTCTGGTTTCGCTTTTGGTTTTAAAAGACTTCTCTCATAGTTAAAGCCAACCCCAACATAACTCGTTAAGGAGTTTAAGTTTTTATTAAATTCATTATCAAATTGATAATATCGGTAATACAATTCATCTGCAAAATTTCCATTTAAATAGATTTCTTGATTCAAAAACTCTCCCATAATCTCACTTCTCCACCACCATGATTTATTTTCTCCAAATTGTTTTTGATATTGAACTCTAAATCTTGGCTGTTCTGCAACATCAGCAGTAACTAAGAATCTGGAAGAATTTCCTAAAACATTTCTTCCGTTATAATTTAGAATCACTCCTATACCTCGATATCCATCATAATGTAAAGAAGTTTTAAGTTGATGTTTGGAGTTTTCTTGTCCTAATATTTCAAGACGAAGTAAATTGTTTTTTTTAGTAACATTGGTGTTAATTTGTTCAAATATTGTAGTTCCCATAGCTCTATTAACCCCATTTAAAACTTCTTCTATGGCATATGCTTTATTTGGTTTAATATTTGCTCTAGATTTTACTAGAGCTAAATTATTATCACTAACACCTTTGTACAAAATAGTGTCAAAAACTATTTTTTTATCAACTAAAGGAGTTGCTATTTTTCTTTGATTGTACTTTTTTAATGTTTTAGATAGTTTTACAAGTTCATTTAACTTTGAATTGGTTGCTATAGTTCCTTCTTTATATATTGCTTCGCTATCATCAAAATCACCAGTAGAATGTGTTAAATTCGGGAGATGGTCTATTAGAATATCACATAGTTTTCTGCTTTTTGGATTCTTTTTATTACTAACAAGCATAGAAGCTTGAAAAAGTACATTTGTAATTCCTTCCAATTTTTCTTTGGGCTCCATACCACCTCCAACATCGCTACCAATAATAATATCAGCGCCCCATTTTTTTGCTATATCCGAAGGAAAATTATTAAGAATACCACCATCAACTAACAATACATCTTTGTAAGGCACGGGTTTAAAAACACTGGGTATAGACATGCTGGCTCTCATTGCAACAGCCAAATCTCCACTTTTAAGAATTACTTCTTTTCCGTTTACAATATCTGTAGTAACCGCTCTAAAGGGAATAGGTAATTTATCAAAATCTAATACACTGCTGGAGGGGTGAGTATAAATTGTAATAAATTCTCTGAGGTGTTGATCATTTAATAAAGCAGATTTTACTTTTGGTTTCCCTTTCCTTATATCAAAATCTACTAAGTACTTTGCAAATTCACTTTTTTCTTCAATACTTACATCTTTTAAAGATGTTTTACCTCCTAATAATTGGTCCCAATTTGCTTTTTTAGAAATTGTTTCAATCTGATTTCCTGAGTATCCCATTGCATATAAACCACCAACGATGCTCCCCATACTAGTACCAACAACTAAATCTGGTACAATGCCTAAAGAGTCTAAAGTTTGAAGTAAGGGTATATGTGCAACTCCTTTAGCACCACCTCCACTTAAAACAATGGCAACTTTTGGTTTTGCAGTTTGTTGTGAGAATAGCAAATTCGTAAACAGTAAAAAAAACAATATTAGATATTTACTCATAATCAATAATTTACTCAAAAATAAAAATTTAATTTTAAATCAGTATCTAGTTTGAACTATTCGTAATTTCAAAAATATTACCTTAATTTATAGTTTAATTTTAACGCCAAACCTGGTATTCAATCCGCCAGCTTGGTATGTTAGGGGGAATTCGTATCGTTCATTAAAAATATTTTCAACGGCACCATATAGTGATATGTTTTTATTAATATTATAGGTACTCTCAATATCGACTGTTGTCATATTGGGTTGTCTCTTTTGCGGCATTGCAAGGTTTTCTTTGTCAACAAAGCCACCCATATGATTAAGGGACAGCTTCATGTTGCCCAAATCATTCAGAAAATCTATATTAACACTTGCCATAATTTTATGCGTTGGCACTTTAAGTAAACGTCGTCCCGGATGATCACGCGTTCTTGTATACAAGTGCCCTAATCCAAACTTCCACTGATTATATTTATAGTGATAGGTCGTATCAAATCCATGCATTTTGACAAAATCTTGGTTAATATAAGCACATCTACCCTGATTATTTAAAAAGCCAGTTATTTTATCTTTAACATTGTAATGAAAATAGCTGTGGGCAATTTGATGATTGTACATTTTGTACTGCAAGCCAATATCGCCACCCAAAGCTTTTTCCTGCAAAAGATTTTTATTTCCAGAAAACGTATCAAACAACTGGTAAAGTGTTGGATTTCTTGAAGCTGTACCGCCACTTACAATACCCGTAAGACATGAACATATTTTATGTTGTATCAACGCTTGAAAATCGATATTTGTTTTTTTGCCGCGCAAACCATCAACAGCTGCCCAAAGCTCTATCAACGTATTATCTAAGTAAATGATATTGCCAACATTAAAAAAGGTTCTGTTCTTCTTATAAGATGCATTGCCGTAATTTGTTGTGAAATTTTTATAACTTTCTAATAAAAGGGAGGCATTAGCATGTATTTGATAGTCATTCGACACCTTAAATATGTTGTCAAAATTGATATACTTAACGGTGGAGAGCGCTTTAATATCTTGAGAGTTATTTAATTGTATATAGTCTTTTCGTTTAAAGTTTGCTTGCCCAACCCCAATTGATGGTTGCCAAAATCCTGTTTTTTTCTTTAGGACGGTCCGTACAAATTGGTAAGATTCTTTTGCCCGCCGATCTAAGGGGCCATAAC
>CAJWAC010000075.1 GCA_913020555.1 uncultured Polaribacter sp.
AACATCGGCGATAATTGTTCCTGCAACACAATCTGTTGCATTTGCAAATGTTCCACTATTTATATCACCAGGTGTTTGTTGTCCAAAAACTAATGGCATTGCATAAGAACAATCGTCATTCGCTGGGGCGCAATCTAATGAATAATTGGTAGTTGCTTCTTTTTGTGTCCAGTTTGAATTACTAAAGTCTACATCATCTACTTCAACACATGTTAAATTGGGATTATCGCTGATATTAAATATTGATATACCAGAATTATTACCATTTTTAACCATTAAATGTTCTAAATCATTATTCTCTAAATTAATATGAAATAAGGATGCATTTTCTCTGAAATCAACTGT
This sequence comes from uncultured Polaribacter sp., assembly GCA_913020555.1. GTDB lineage: Bacteria > Bacteroidota > Bacteroidia > Flavobacteriales > Flavobacteriaceae > Polaribacter. The sequence goes on from CAJWAC010000075.1 coordinate 346, forward strand.
TTTAAGTTGATTGTCATTAGCAATGAATGAAATTAAGTTTATGTTAGAAAATAGATTAATTTCTGTTATTTGATTTTTGTAGATTGATAATAATTCTAAATCTTTAAGTAAATGTACGTCTATAGCACTAATATTATTTTCACCAACATCAATAGAATTTAGACTTTGGTTCAGAGATACATCTAAATAAGATAGTTGATTATTAGATGCTAATAGTTTTTCTAGAGCTAAGTTTTTACTGATATCTAAAGAGCTGATATTATTATTACTAATATCTAACTCCAACAGAGATGTAAAAGCTTCAATACCTCTCAAATCCGAAATATTTTTACTTGCCATTAAAAGTTGACTTGCACTTGTTGCATGAGTTTTTAAAATCTGCTGATTAATTATTCCATCAGAATCAATATTTTCATCAATTAAATGTTGCTCAAAATTAGTATCTGGTATATATACTGCATTTGGACCAACACTTTTTCTCAAAACTGCATTATCTAAAAATGCTCTAGGAAAACTATATTGACTGTTGGCAAATACAAGAAGTCTAACCCTAATACTTCTTGTTCCTACAGGAGCTAATGTATTGCTTTCAAACTTTGTCCATTCTACTGTGTCTGACAAACCAGTATCATAAGTTGATAGAACTTCTCCATTAGAATTTCTAAATTCTACTATGGCTTGTGCTTCATCTCTTGAGTTCAAAGAAAAAGAACTTGTATACACGCTGAAATAAAAATATTGATTACCAGTATCTATTGCTCCCCCAAAATCTGAAACATCTATATCTTGATATATCTCTGCATCTCCTGTAGCTGATGATCTGAAATAAGCATGACCAAACTCAACTGAATTTGATTGTGTTCTACTTTCTGGCCAATTCCAAGTACCTAAACCTATACTCCAACCATTTTCTTCTAGAGGAAGTATTTCTGCATTTCCATTAACAATCAAATTGTCTGAAGGTGGATAAGAAATTAGGTTTACCTCGTTAAAAACTTCAAAATTATCAAGTGAAGAACAAAGGTTTAAATGATAAATAGCCATCATACCAGAATTTGTACCTTTTTCATTATGCCCTGAGGAACTAACAACTAAAGTGTTTCCATTATCGCTTATACTATGATTACCTCCAAAATATTGATTATTGTTATGCGTACCTTTCAAAAACAGAGCATTTGAATTCCAGATTCCAGATTTACTTTTTGTATAAATATGAATTTTACCTTTACTTTGAAAATTATATTCTCCAACAATAAGCATTCTTTTGTCCTCAGAAATGCTGATATCTTCACCAAAATTATATCTATGCCCATTATTTGGCCCTGAACTAAAATATGTTTTTAATTGGGTTTTGTGTTCCCATTGGTTTGTACTATCATTCCAATTGTAGATTTCTAAACTTCCAGCTTGTGTTTCAGAAGCAGTATCTGAAACCACCAGCATTTTGCCATCTTTAGATAGCTTTACTACACTACCAAAATTCACATTAAATTCGGTATCACCATCAATATCATTTCCTAATTGTTCCCAAGAGTTATTATTCCATTTAAAAATACGCACATGACCGTGGTTTCCTGACGAAGTTTCTCCATCATTACCAATGGCACCAATGGCTAGAATTTGTCCATCACCAGACAAACTTACAGATGCACCAGAAAAATCCCAGGTTCCTTCACCAATAATTCTTTCTCCTAGCATTTCCCATTTATCGCTTTGAACATTATATGTATATACTGCTGTTTCCCCTCTATAGTTGTTAAAAGAAACAGCTCCTCCAATTTCTGGTGCGCCAATAGCAAGAGTATAGCCGTCCTCTGAAATTGCAAGACCAGACCCTGAATAGGTATCTTTATTTCCTACAATTACATTACCAAGAGGTTCCCAGTTATTTCCTCTCCTTTTATAGATATAAACTCCTCCATAATCTGTAAACAAAAATGGTGCTGAAACAGCTAAAATATTTCCTTCTTGATTCAATCGAACTTCTTGACCAAACTCTCCAGAATCGAAATCTGTGATGTTTCTAATATCGCTACCAATTTGTTGTAATCCATTGTTGGTTTTTTCGTAAACTTTTACATTTCCAACTTTCCAAACACTTCCACTATTATAACTTCCTCTTGCTCCCACAGCAATAATATTTCCATTACCAGAAACAGAAACACTGCTTCCTAAAATATCATAAGAACCTGTACCATAAACATCTTCTCCAAATTGGCTTATACTGTTTTTATTTTCTTCAAAAAAGCTTACGTAACCATTTCTATTAGTAGTACCTGTAGATGGTGCTCCAACTGCGAATAAACTTGCATCACCTGCAATAGCCACTGCATAGCCGAATTCATCTAAATTATCATCACTTGTAAGGGTTAAGTTTACTTGCTCCCAGTCTGATGTATATTTTAACATTCTTGCATTATACGATTCTCCAATAGCAATTTGATTACCATCATCTGATAATTCAAAGCTCAAAATATCTCCAACATCACTTTGTCCAATCGTAATACCTTTTTGCACCCAATTGTTATTTGATAAAGTATATACGTCTATTTTATCATTCCCATTCACTTGTGATGAACCTATTGCTATGGTTTGTGCATCACCAGAAATATCCACCTTATCTCCAAAATATTCCAAATAATTTGTTCCAATAATTGTATTCCCTAATTGAATCCAAGTTCCTAACACGATTTGATAAACTTTAACTTGACCTTCATAAGAAAACTGATCTGCCGAATTTGGATCGCTATAATAACTATCTCCAACTATTAGTGCAGTGCCATCTCCAGAAATACTTATTTGATCATCATAAGTACTATCTCTAGAAGTTATAGTTTGACCTGTTTGCGACCAAGAACTACCATTCAATTTATAAACCTCAATACCAAATTTTTTAGAAATAGCGAGCGTTGTACCATCACCTGAAAAAGCAATATCACTACATTCATCAATATTGTTAAATAAAAAATCATCTCCTATTTTAACCCAATCACTACCATTGAACTGATACACCTGAATGTAGGGAAAAAACTCTACAGCTAAACTTCCATACTTATCTTCCAAAGTTTCTCCAGCGTTTAATTGAATAGAAATTTGAGAATCATAAACAGCTAACATGTTACCATCTGAAGACAGTTCAACCTTTTTACCAAATTCATTGAAACTATCTTCTATACCCAATATGTCCTGCCCTTTTTGTAACCATTCACCAGTTTTATTAGTATACACTTGCACTCTACCACTGCTTACTCTATTTGTTGTGCTATAACCATATTCTCCAATCGCTAGGACAGAACCATCATTAGAAAAGCTAATTGAGTTTCCAAAATAGCTAGTAGTTTCTGCTGTTGTAAGTTTTGCAATTTCTACAGGAAATAATTGTTCTGGTATTATGTCTTCTTGTGAAAACAGGATACTCTGAAATATTAAAAATGAGAAAAATAAAAATAGTTTTGTTTTCATAGCTTTACATTTTTTTAAATTGGTTAGAATTGATGTTAATAGATACATTAGATACATTATTAACTTTTATAATATTTGTTCTTCCGTTATTATTCATACTTAACTCCATCACAAATCCAGAATAATATGGATTGTTTAAAGTCATACCTAGCATTGGTAGTTGCATATTTTGAATTGGAAAATCTTTTGAAATCCATAGGCTTGCAGAACCATTATTACTTACATAGTTGTAGTCTACTTTGTGCTCTTCACATAAGTACCCTGCAATATTTTTAGTTTTTCCAGTCTTTTTATAGCTAAAATCTGCACCATCAGGTAATTTCTCGTTTGCATTATATTGGTCTCCAAGCTCTTCTAATTTGGTTGTTTTTTTCATTTTCATTCCTGCGACATCCATAAATGATGTAGAGCTTTTAGGAGTATTAACAATTGTAATGTTTCCTTGCCCTTTCATTTCTTTCATTGCCAATTGCATTCCGTAAATATCTGGGTAACTTCCCAATAATATATTTATTGGATAAGAATCTCCTCTGTGATCTATTATTTCAATGCTAAGTCTTTTATCAAAAGAGAATGACCCTGGAATTGAAGTGGTGGGATTTCTTCTATTGGTTAAAGCATCTACATTGCCAATAGAGGACACTGTATTGCTTCCGTCTTCGATTCCATTTGTTTTTATGATACTATATTCTGGCTCTTTCGTTTTGATAGTACCATTGATAAATGCATCTGTATTATGATCCATTCCTTTTTCTATCTTATGGTCTCTTAATTTTACATTTGCAGAAAACATAATAGTAATATCTTGCTCTTTGTTAAAAGTAACAGTAGCGGAACCAGAAGTTATATCTAAAGTTTGGGGAGCTCTGATTTCACCTCTTTCGTAGACATACTCTCCTTGAACGAGTGCATTATAAGATAGTTTTAAAGTAGCTTCTTCTGGTATCTGAAAAGTAATACCTTTTAAGGTATTTATATCTTCTAGGTTTTTAATGCGAAGTTCATAACCATCAAAAACATCTGCACCAAAAGTCCGCCAATATCCAATAATTGAAACCTTCTTTTCTTCTTTCTGTACTTTTGTTTTGCTTAAATCATTTACACTAAAAGTACCATATAAGGCCGAGTGACTAATGGAAGCGGAACCATAACTTTTTAATCGCTTATCAACCTGTTCTTTTGGATTTCCGTTTTTCCGTTTGTTCGCTTTTTTCGCACTTAACGTACTATCTATTATTTTATCTGATTTAACGTCTAACTTATTAATAAGTTTGTCTTCTGCTTTATTGAGTTTTTCTGTAGCTTTCTTCTTTAATTTCTTCCAAAACTGGGCTGTCATAGAATTGGAAATTCCTAAAAGGAAAAAATATAGAAAAATAATTTTTATTTTTTTCATAATTAGAATTGGTATTTCTAGTTAATACTCTATATAACAAATATTTAAAAAATATTTATATCTTTAAAGTATGAATGTGTTATTGGTAATTTTTACTGTATAAATGGTTTTTTATACTTTTTAGTAGAATGTTATATCATCATCTTTTTCTTGCAATTCGTATACAAAAACAATCAAAATACACAATGGAGAATCACTTTTAAGAAATAAACTTTAAATTTGATAAAAATCATAAAATGATAAAAGCAGTTATTTTAGACGATGAACCAAAAGCAATTCAAGGACTAACATGGGAGCTGTCTAATTTTGAAGATGAGTTGGAAGTTATAGCAACATTTACAGAACCCGAAAAAGCTTTAGCCTATTTAAAAACATCAAATATAAGCTGCCTTTTCTTAGATATTGAAATGCCAACAATGGATGGGTTTCAGTTTTTAGAAAAATTAGGTGATAGAAATTTTGCAGTGATTATTACCACTGCTTACAGTGAATATGCTATAAGTGCATTGAAAAAAGAAGCTTTAGATTATTTATTAAAACCCGTTGATACTGATGATTTAAGAGAAACGCTAAAAAAGGTTAAGAAACAAGCTTCTAAAGAAGTTCATTTAGAAAAGTTTGAAGACATTTTATTAAAGTTTAATAATAAGCTTAAACACAAGAAAATAGCAATAAATACAGATGGTAAATTGGTTTTTTTAGATCCTGAAGAAATTATTTATGTTGAATCCGATGGAAATTACTCAACACTTTTTCTTTCAGAAAAAAGAAAAATAGTAGTTACAAAAAAATTAAAAGAAGTAAATGAAATACTACCTGAAGTTTTTTTCTTTCGAATTCATAACTCATTTATAATAAATCTGAATAAAATAAAAGAATTTATTAAATCTGATGGCTATGTGATTTTAGAGAATAATATTAAAATTCCTGTTTCACGGCAGAAGAAAATTGCTTTTCTTGAAAAATTATAATGAATATTCTTTTTACTTATATTTCTAATTTAATACTTATTTCTTCTCCACATCAAAATGGTTTGTTGTTATTTGTTTTAGGAATTATTTTCATACTTACTTTATACCATTTTTTACTATACTTTCAGCACAAAAGCAGCACTTATATATACTATGCATCTTATACGCTTTTGCTTTTTTTAGCCTATTTTACATTTACAGAAAATGACTTTTTAAGTACTCTTACAAAATCTGTTAAATCATTTTTTCTACTAATTCATCAGTTCTTAGTTTGGAGCTACAATATTCTCTATTATTATTTTGTATTTCGTTTTTTAAACTTCACAAAACATCATCCTAAAAACAATAAAATTATTAAGAAAATTCTTATTTCTTTATTCTTTTTAGGTCTTATAGGAGTTTTAGACGCCATAATTAAACAAGATGAAACCTTGTTGGCTTCGCTTTATATTATTGTTTATGTTCCTGTAATTATTTTATTGACGATTTATTGTTTTTATTTGGTTTACAATACTCCAGAAAAGACGAAGTATTACATTTTAATAGGATCATTTGTTTTGTTCTTATCTTCTCTTTTAACTATTTTAATTATCGATTTTAAAATATTTACAACTAATCCAGATATCGGATTTCTAATTTTCTACTCAGGTATTGTTATTGAAAATATATTTTTCTCTTTAGGATTAGGATTACGTCAAAAAGAAATACTTATTGAAAGAAATGACGCTAAAAATAAATTGATACAAAAACTACAAGAAAATGAAGATTTAAAAGAAAAAGTAAACCTGCAATTACAGGAAAAAATTACTGTTTTAAGTGAACAAATTCAATTAAGAGAAGAGGTAGAAACCTTAAAACTTACTGCTTTTAAAAGTCAAATGAATCCACATTTTATTTTTAATGCATTGAACTCCATAAAACTATATATTGTTAATAATAAATCTAAAAAAGCCGCTCACTACTTAAATAAGTTTTCTAAGTTAATTCGTAAAATATTAGAAGCATCTGACCAAATAGAAACAACATTACAAGAGGAATTGAATACAATTCGTTTATATATGTCTATTGAAAATATACGATTTTCTAATAAAATTGAGTTTTCAATATATACTGATGAAAACATAAATTTAAACACGGTAAAAGTTCCTCCCTTACTATTACAACCTTTTGTAGAAAACGCTATTTGGCATGGTTTATCATCTAAAAAAAGTAACAAGAAAATAGAATTAATAATTTACAAAATAGAAAATAATTTTATAGAAATTATAATTGTAGATAATGGCATTGGTAGAAAAGCCTCTGCTAAAATAAAATCTAAAAAATCAATTCATAGAAAATCAAAAGGTATAAATATCATAAATGAAAGGCTTTCAGATTTTACTAGAAACCTTAAAAATGAGTACTCAATTACATATCAAGATTTAACAGAGGGAACAAAAGTTACTTTAAAAATACCTTTACAATAATTAAATTCATAATACCTTTATTTAATAATATCCTTTAAAAAACAGCTTATAGAGATAATTTAAAAATAAATGAAATTAAACAATATGCTTTTCAGCAACTTTTTCTAGTTCATCATACCAATTTTGTCCAAACTTTCTTATCAATGCTTGTTTAACAAATTTATAAACAGGTACTTGTAATTCCTTTCCTAAAGAACATGCGTCATCGCAAATTTCCCATTTATGATAGTTTACTGCAGAAAACTCACTATAATCTTTTACTCTTATTGGATACAAATGGCAAGAAATTGGTTTTTTCCATCCAATTTCTCCTGAATTATAAGCTTCTTCAATACCACATAACGCAGTTTTATTTTCATCAAAAATTACATAAGCACAATCTGCATCATTTATTAATGGAGTTTCTAATTCGCCCCACTCACTTGTTGTCCAAGCACCTTGCTTTTCAATAACATCAATGCCCTCTTGTCTTAAAAATGGTTTAATTTTCGGATAAATTTCTTCTAAAATTTTAGCTTCTTCTTTTTCTAAAGGAGCACCCGCTTCACCATCTACACAACAAGCACCTTTGCAAGCAGATAAATTACAAACAAAATCCTTTTCTATAATATCTTCAGAAACTATCGTTTTTCCTAATTGAAACATGTCGCAAAAATAAGGATATTTTTTTCTGATTTTTTCTAATTTGATAAATTTAGTTGCCTAATTTTGTAAAAAAAATAAAGACACAAAATGAAATTCAATTTCAAAGAAATATTAACTGCATTTATGGTTTTATTTGCTGTTATAGATATTATAGGCAATATTCCTATAATCATAGATTTGCGTAAAAAAGTTGGTCATATTCAGTCTGAAAAAGCATCTTTAATTGCTGGTTTTATTATGATTCTATTTTTATTTGTTGGACAAAGCTTGTTAAGTTTAATTGGAATTGATGTAAATTCTTTTGCTGTTGCTGGTTCATTTATCCTATTTTTTATTGCATTAGAAATGATCTTAGGAATAACTCTTTATAAAGATGACGGTAATTCTCCAGCCATAACAGCAACTGTGTTCCCATTGGCTTTTCCTTTAATTGCAGGTCCAGGAAGTTTAACAACTTTACTTTCTTTAAGAGCTGAGTTTGCAATTGAAAATATAATTATTGCCATACTTTTAAATATCGCTTTTCTATACATTGTTTTAAAAACTTCATCTAAAATTGAAAAAATTATTGGTCCAAATGGTATTCAAATTATTCGTAAAATATTTGGGGTAATTCTATTAGCTATTTCTGTAAAGTTGTTTGCTCAGAATATAAAAGTTTTATTTATTTAGTTATGGTTTATGATGCTTTAATTATTGGAGGAGGTGTATCAGGAATGCAATGTGCATTAGTATTAGGTTCAGCGAAAGAGAAAGTTTTTGCAAAGGATAAAAATATAGCAATTATTGCTCATCAAAGAGCTTCTCATTTAGAAAATGCCCTTTTTAATAATGTTCTTGGTTTACAGCCTAAAACACTTGGAAAGGATATTTTGAGTGATGGAAAAGAACATTTAAAAAAATTATATCCTAAAATTAATCAAATGGATAGGGAAAAGGTTTTAGGTATTGATGTTATTGAAGAAGGATATTCTATAAGCACAAATAGAAATACTTACCGTTCTAAAATTGTAGTTATCGCTTTAAATTATTCGAAACCTTTTGCTATTGAAGGTTTAGATGATTTTATTATTCCACACCAAAAAGCAAATAGTGCTAAAGATAGAATTCAATTAAAAAACAATGATCATCTTATAAAAAAAGGGCTCTATTGTTGTGGTACAATTGCCGGGCATAGAAGTCAATTTGCAATAGCTGCAGGAAGTGGAGCATCTGTAGCCACAGATATTCTAACGCTTTGGAATAACGGATCTCATGCTAAAGTACACGATAAAGTATAATGAAAAGGCTATTTCAAAATTAATTTAAAGCAAGAAAATGATAAAAATTAAGAAATATCATTTAAATATAAGTTATAAAATTCCTATCTATTTTTATTAAGAATATTTTATAAATAAAAAATCCAGCTATTAGCTGGGTTTTTTTTGTGAATTATTTTCTTTATTTATTCTACCGTAACAGATTTTGCTAGATTTCTAGGTTGATCTACATTTTTGTTCAGCATTACTGCAATATAGTAAGATAACAGTTGAAGCGGAATAGTTGTTAATAAAGGAGTTAAAGCTTCTTCTGTATCAGGTATTTCTATAGTATGATCTGCGATAGCTTTAACTTGGGTGTCACCTTCTGTAACAATAGCAATAATTTTACCTGCTCTAGATTTTATTTCTTGAATATTACTAACTACTTTTTCATAATGTCCTCTATTTGTTGCAATAACAAAAATTGGCATATTTTCATCAATTAAAGCAATTGGCCCGTGTTTCATTTCTGCAGCAGGATAACCTTCTGCATGTATATAAGAAATTTCCTTAAGTTTTAGGGCTCCTTCTAAAGCCACTGGAAAATTAAAACCTCTTCCTAAATATAAACAGTTGGGTGCATCCTTATAAACAGCTGCAATATTTCTTACATGATCATCAATTTTTAACAACTCCTCAACTTGTCTAGGAATTAATTGCATTTTACGAATATAATTCTCAAAAGTATGATCAGCCAAAGATTTGTTAGCTCTTCCTAGTTTTAAAGCAATTAATGTTAAAACAGTAATTTGTGTTGTAAACGCTTTTGTTGATGCCACTCCAATCTCTGGACCCGCATGCGTGTAAGCTCCAGAATGTGTTTCTCTTGCAATAGAAGAACCCACAACATTACATATACCAAAAACAAATGCTCCTTTAGATTTAGCCAACTTTATGGCCGCTAAAGTATCAGCTGTTTCCACTGATTGAGAAATAGCAATAACAACATCTTTATTTGTAATAATTGGGTTTCTATATCTAAATTCTGAGGCATATTCCACCTCTACAGGGATTCTTGATAATTCTTCAAAAAGATATTCACCGACTAATCCTGCATGCCATGAAGTACCACAGGCAACTATAATAATTCGATTTGCATTAATAAATTTATCCAAATTTTCTTCAATACTAGACATCTTTATTAAATTCTCTTCAGGTAGCATTCTTCCTCTAAAAGTATCTGTTATAGCTTTTGGCTGCTCATGAATTTCTTTTAACATAAAATGATCATAACCTCCTTTTTCAATTTGGTCTAAGCTCATTTGTAGTTTTTGAATTATAGGGTCTACAAGAGAATCATCTTCAATTTTTCTAACCTTAACTCCTTTACCTAAATTAATAATTGCCATTTCTTCATCTTCTAAATAAATAGCATTTTTAGTATATTCTACAAAAGGGGAAGCATCTGAAGCAACAAAAAACTCTTTTTCATCTGCACCAACTCCAATAGCTATCGGACTTCCCAGACGAGCTACGATTATTTCATCAGGATTAGTTATATCAAAAACAGATATTGCATAAGCTCCTACTACATTGGTTAATGCTAGTTGTACTGCTTTTCCTAATTTACATCCTTCTGTAAGTTTAACTTCTTCAATTAAATTCACTAAAACTTCAGTATCTGTATCACTCTTAAAATTATAGCCTCTTGAAATTAATTCTTTTTTAATAGTATCATAGTTTTCAATAATACCATTGTGTACGATTACTAAGTCTCCTGATTTTGAAGTATGAGGATGTGAATTTACATCATTTGGAACACCATGAGTTGCCCAACGCGTATGCCCCATGCCAATATTACCTTTCTTTCTTTGTTCTTCTTGGTTTGTGATTAGCTCTAAATCAGAAACTTTTCCTTTAGTTTTTGATAACTGAATTTCATAACCATCAAAAAGCATAATTCCAGCACTGTCATAACCTCTATATTCTAATCTTTTTAAACCGTTTATTACTATTGGATAAGCTTCTCTATAGCCTATATAAGCTGATATTCCACACATAACAATCTTTTATTTGGTAAGTTAAAACTAAAATTTTGGTGAATTTAGTTAGTTTTTTCTGAATATGATATCTTTAATACTGCTTTTTTACTACTGTTTACAGTTGAGTTTCTAAATAAGGTAACCGCTTTGGGGTTCCAGCTTAAATTATTAAAGATGGTATCAGATACTGGTAAATCTGTAGGATTAAATGCTTTTATTCTTAAGGCGGGAGAATAATTTGTTTCTCCGTTCAAAATATCGGAAACATAATCTGTAATTCTAAAAGTATATTTTTCTACTTTTCCATCATCGTCTCTTTCTAATTGACCTGCTATGCCACCAAAAGCACTTTCACTGTAAGCATCCTTTACCTGGCTAAAAGAAACATTAGCTGCGCTATTGTCTTTATACAAGTATAATCTATCAGGTATATAATTAGTATCTGCAGATTGATTGATATAAAAAATTAAAGAAGCATCATTTATCAATAAATTTTGAGCTCTCAACTCGTCAATTTTATTTTGATCAA
>CAJWAC010000076.1 GCA_913020555.1 uncultured Polaribacter sp.
ATCTTTGCAATGGTGATTTCTATTGGACCATCAGCAAACAGCTCCTCGACCGTCATGCCTTTGGCAAAGTCAGAAGGTTGAATTGTTATTCTCTGTTGCTCGTTTCGGCTAATCATTAACATTTAAAATTCCTTTTAAGTTTAGAGAGAAATCGGTTGATGTGGGGCCTCGGTATTTCATAGTGCTGGGTCTTTTGCTGGGTTAGTTCGCAGCTAATATTGGGGGTGAAAGTATAATGGTCGCGTTAGTGCCGGCCTTGTCATGCAACTCGATACGCTTTCAATGCTGAGCATTCAAAATCTCCATCTATCATTCCATCTGCCGCATCCTCGCCATATGTCACGAACTTGGTCCCTTCGTAGTTCGCAAGCTCATTAGAAACCTCACTCCACTCCCAATCTGCTAATAAGCCACCTTCTTCAGGGCCTCCAAGTGGCTTTGAGTACCGCCCTTTTGCATCGGCAAGCAGCAAATCGACATCATCTCTGTGAAGTTCAGCGCTGCTCTTAATCTCTTCGTGGATGGGCTCCCCTGAAAAAACCAAAAAATCCCAGTCTGAAGCGTCTGTCGCATTGCCGTTTGCCCGAGAACCCAGCAGCCACACACTTGCAATGCTAGGAAATTTTACCTTCAAGTCACACACGTAATCCTCAATATCTTCGGTAAGCATTTTTATACCATTAATAGCGTGCTGAGTGATAAGTGCTCCTTTTCTTTACTATCCGCTCTTACACTTTACTGGCAAACGGTCTAGCGCGAGAAAAGGTGAGCGAAAGCCCTGTAGTGAGCAGTATAATTAGTAAGATTTCATATAATGCTCTGGCGTAATTTATTTCAGCGCTTAATGCAAATCCTTCATGGTCTAATCTGTAGCCGCTTCCAGCATTATGAGCTTGCAACACATGAAAGACCCGCTCATCTGTTGATTGCAGGATGAGGGCTCGCCCCATCGGGAAGGCAATTAATTTATCGCCAGTGGATAATACGGCGCTGTGATGGGGGTACGCTCCTGCAAGCAGCACAAGCACTGTTCCAGCAATAATAATGACTCTTTGAATTGAATTTATCATTACCCATTAAAACCCGAACGCTTCTGCCATGTCTAGTATGTCCTCCCGCGTGGCTGACGGGTGCCTAGCTTGAATCGATGCTATTGCGTCTTCGCCTAATAGCGTTGCGCGCTTCTCTGGGGAAGAGGCTGTCGATTTCTCGTTCAGCAGGCCCATCGAGTCGACCCTGCGAAAGAACTCTTTACTCCCTAGTTCTTTGTGCTTTCGTTCTAGTTCTTCCTGTACTGCAATAGCATCATTAACTATTTTGCCTTTCATGGTTTCATCCTCTTGCGCCTAGAGAGAAAGTACTGAGAACACCTTGACGCTTGAGGTATTCCGCTTTAGCAGCTTTTGTATACCGTCCTGCAAGTAGGTCATAAATCGACGGTTTATTTCGGGCATAAAAAAACCCGCTTTCAGCATTTACTAAAGGCAGGTTATTAACCAACGCTTTAGCTGAATTTATATAGCACCCGCAAGCTGAGACTCAAATCGGTGCTTGGATTCATAATACCGCTATTTACAGTAAAAGCACTATTAGCAGCACTAGAGTTTAACACTAATGTACCAGCAGAAACTGTTGTTGCTCCTGAATATGTATTTGTTCCTGATATTGTTAAGGAATTAGTTCCTGTTTTTGTAACATTACCTGTACCTTGCATTGTACCTGTAACTGATATATTACCAGTTCCAGTACCACCAAATTCAACTGTATTGGCATTAATATAAATAAAATCATTAAAAGTAAAACCTCCAGTTGAATTTGCCCATAATTGGACTGTTGCAGCATCAATTCCTATAGGTGTATTAAAGATGTGCGTAGCAGATGAAAGGTTATATATACCAATAGAACCTGATAATCCTCCTCCTGTATTGTTAATGGTACGTGCTGATGAAGCTCCAGCTTGAAAATCTAGAGATGCAAATATGTAAAATCGACCATTAGTAGTCATTGTGAGATCGTTGTTATGACCGATTTTGACAAAATTTCTAGTATTATTTCCATTGTCAGGATCACCTTGATTGTTATTTGAGGTTCCATAATACCAAGGTAAATTAGCTGAACCCCAGTCTCCAGTGCCAGAATCACTTTTGTGAAAAACGTCTTGTTGAGCGTTTGTAAACAATCCCATGCACATACATAAAATTGTAATAAAATAATTTTTTTTCATATTTTTCATTTTTAGATTAATTAATAATTAGTTTTTTGGTAATCATTTTATTTGAATCATTTTTAATTCTAACAAAATAAATACCGGTATTTAAATCAGTTACAGAAAACACTTTATTTATTATTGTGCTTTTAGAAAACTGTTTTACTTTTTTTCCTGTGATGTTATATATATTTAAATCTTTTACATCTTTAGAAATTGAAAAAGATTGTGTTGCAGGGTTTGGATAAATTCTTAAGCTGCTTTCAATAGTATTGGCATCCGTAGAAAGTGTTGCTTGTTGGTTACCAAATATTCTAAACTCACCTGGTTGTAAAGTAATAGTATTGGCAGCATAAGTTGTATTACCTGAAGGGTCCATTAAGTCTACCCAAGCTCCAGCAAGAGGAAAGTTGGTATTTACGGTTTGTGCAACAACATCAAAATTTGCTAAAATTATCACATTTCTCAATTCAGTTTCTGGAATACTTGTGTCAAAAATATCTATTCTAGGAGTTAAACTGCCGGAAGTAATGGTATAATCACCCTCAAAAACAGGTAAAGACGTTTTTAGTAAATTTATTCTAGACCAATCATCATAAATAATTTTTCTATTTGCATTTGTAAGCCAATTTTCTTGCCATTGAGGTTGATCTTTGGTGTCTAGTTTACAACCATCATTATTAATACTTCCGTTAGTACAGGTAAAAATAGAAATATCCATACCTAAATCTCCAAAATGCCAAATCATTTTAGGACCGGGAATTGTTAAAGTTACTGCACCTAAAGCAGACATTCTAGATAAAGCTGTATTTAAGTCTCTTACATTATGAGAAGCCGTTGAGTTGTTACCAAAAGTAATATTTTTATACATTAAGCGCTCTTCATCGTGGCTTTCTGCATACCCTAAAAGTCTTGGTTGGTTAAAACCTCTGCTTTTATGGCCCATTCCGCTAAAATTCTTACTGCCTGAAGTTGCCATTGTAAGTTCATTATAAGGGTCAGTTAATTTGCCCCACATCATAATGCCATCTTTATAATTTGCCCATTGTTGTTCTTCTGCGTTACCACCTAAGTGCTCAAAGATTACATAATGATCTGAATCTATGCTCCAAGAATAATCGGCATATTCTTTTAAAATATCTACTCTATCTTGTTGATAAGAGTTGGTGCAACCTTCATCACTGCCAGAACAATTTTGAGTAAATCCTTTTGTTAAATCCCATCGGAAACCATCAATATTATATTCTTCTATCCAATGTTTAATAACACGTTTTGAATATTCTTGAGTTAAATTACTTTGGTGATTAAAATCGCTAAATACACTGTAACTGTGTTTTGCAACAGTATTAAAATAAGGATTATCAGAAGAAGGTTCTCCCCATCCGTTGTTATCGGCGTCATCCATCCACATTCTTACTAAAGGATTTCTACCAGTTGCGTGATTTAAGGCGATATCTAGTATTACTGCAATTCCATTTTGATGACAAACATCTACAAATTCTTTAAATTTATCTTGTGAACCGTAAAATTTGTCTAATGCATAATGGAATCCTGTGTTATATCCCCAAGTTTCATTACCGTCAAATTCCATTACAGGCATTAATTCAATGGCATTAATGTTTAGTCCTTTGAAATAATCTATTTTATCAATTAAATCTTGGTAATTTCTGTTGGTATCAAAATCTCTGATTAGTACTTCGTAAACAATTAAGTCTTCTTTTTTGGGTTTTTGAAAGTCTGTAACTTGCCAATCATAAGGAGCTTGCCCAGTTTGTAAAACCGTTACTTCTCTTTCTTGTCCTGTAGGATAAGCTGGCATATTAGGATAAGTTTCCTCAGAAATACCAGGATCATCAAAAGGAGATAATAACAAAGGAGAAAATGGATCTGCAGTTTTAACAATACGCGGAGAGTTTGTATTTGGAGTTGTGTCGTATACCCAATATTGATACGTTTCTATTTGATTACTCACTAAATTTGTTAATTCTAACCAAAACTTATCTGAATTAGGGTCTTTTTTCATACCAAATTCTGAAGTTGGTTGATAATTATTAAAACTACCAGCCACTTCAATGTATTCTTTTCCAGGAGCAGTAATTACTAGAGTTGCTTTCGTTGGGTCATCAGAATAATTGATTCCGTCAACTAATCCTGCAGGTATATCTTCTTCAACAAAAGAAGGAACCACTACATTAAATGTTTCAGACTCTATAGTTCCAGCATTTGTTGCTTCTAAAACAAAAATAGTATTTTCTGTAATTGTGGGTGTAAATGAATATGTAATGCTATTTGTTGCAGTATTTATTGAAGTACCATTTGCTTTTAAAGTATAATCTGCAGCTAAACTTGTGGATGCTGAAATGGCTAAAGTTTCTCCAGAATTTAAAAGTGTAATTGTTTCTGTAGGAGAGTTTAATGTTAATTGAAACTTACCGACATTAAATAATTGATCTTGTGTTTTTTTATCTCCTGTACCATTTTTTGCTTTTACAAGCATACCAATTTGTTTTAAACCTGTTCTGGCATAAAAAGTGGAAGGGATAAAGGTAAATGAATAAGTACCATTACCATTGTTGGTCATTTTTTGAGCTTCATTGGAGCTTGTCCATGAACCATTTGTAGGAGAATCAACTGCATTTGTAGGAGTTTGATCTAAATCACTTTGATTAAAAGACCATGCCCATAAATAAACATCAGATACACCCCAAATAGCTGGGTTTACGCCAGAAACTGTAATTGTAATTTCTTCATTTTCCTCAAAAGTGGATGGAGAAACAGTAAATGTTCCAGTTTGTTCTTGAGAAAAAATAATAGTAGATAAAAATAGAAATAGAAGTATTGTTTTTTTCATAGGAAATAATAAAAAGGTTACCCAAAATGATGAGTAACCTTTTTTTTTTATAAATTAATTTTTAGTGTATGTTGGTGCACTTGGATCTGAGAAATCTAACGTATAGGTGTATGTACCAGCTGTAGTATTTAAATTTGCTCCGTTTAGTTCTAAAACGCCATCAGCTCCATCATCTCCATAATTAGTTCCCCAATCATTATTAGCTCTAAATTTGTATTCTCCGTCTATTAAAGTTACGTCTTCCAATATCCAAACTTCATTAAATGGTTTAGACCAGTCTCTTTTAAATTGAGCATCTGGAGTTGCACCCCAATTGTTGTATGCTCCACCAACAAGTCCCCAAACATAATCTATCTCCTCTAAGGTATAGGTTAGGTCATTTAAATTTACAGTTGCTATATATATACCTTCTGTAACTTGTATGTTAGCTCCCCCAGCATCTAATGTGCCGTCAGTGCCGTCATCTCCCCAGTTGGTTCCCCAATCATTATTCATTCTGAATTTCATTTCACCATCAATTAAATTAACGATTCCTCTGAATACATTTGAATATTGATCGTACTCTAACATAAAATCTGGAGTTGCACCCCAATTATTGTAAGCTCCACCAACAATACCTAAAGAAAAGTTTTCTATAGTGTAAGTGAGGTTGTTTAAATCTAAAACAATTTTATAAGCACCTGCTGATACTGTTAAGTTTCCACCACCGGCAACTAAATTACCACCTGTAGAACTGTCACTACCGTAGTTATTAGCCCAATCATTATTTTCTCTAAACTTAATTTCGCCATCTGTTAATGTAACATAAGCAGCTAAAACTCCATCTACATCTGTTTTAAAGAAAGGTAAGTCTGGAGTTGCTCCCCAGTTATTTGCAGCAGAGCCAACAACACCCCAAGTTGTAGATAAATCTAAAACAGTTAAATAAGTTGTTACATTAATAGTCACCTCTGGAGTTGTTCTTTCTAAAACAGTGCCAGTGTTTGCATCAATAATTATGGATCTAACTCTTATTGCTAAATCTCCAGTAGCATCTACAGGTATGCCTGCTTCTATTGCCGCACCGTTTAATACGGCATTTGTAAATGAAATTTCATCCATATTATTTACACTCCCTAGTTCAATTGGGGCTGCAAAGTTGTTAGCGGGTAAATCTGCTTCTACGATATATTGAATATCTAAATTTAAAGAAGAACTTAAAATTGGATCATCCCATCCCATAGATAAGGCAACAGCGTCATTATTATCTAAAGACAAAACAAATTGATCTCCGTCAGAAATTCCTGTAATTGTAGGAGAGTTTACAGGATATGTAGTAACTAAAAGTAAAATAGTATTTGTATTTCTTTCAGCAGTTTTAACTCTCATGTAAACGGCAACATCACTAAATGAGGTTACTCCAGCATCATTAATCGATTGATTAAAATCGGATACTGTCATGGAGAAATTACTATCTGTTGTATTTCCTAATGCAACAGGGTTTGTAAAGTCTGTAGTTGTAGACATTTCCACAGTATAATCTGCACTACTCGATAATTCATCTTTCCAAGAAATTGTGAAAGCAGGGTTTTCTGGCAATGAGAAGTTCAAGAATACATTGCTAATTCCAGGAGTATCTAAGGTAAACTCAGGGTCTGGTGTTGTAACTATTAAGCTTTCTTCTACCTCACATGCTCCCAAAAGAAGTGTAAGAGATAAAATTAGATAGCTTACTTTTTTTATATAAATATTCATTTTTTATTTTTTATTATGTTGATATTATAAATTCAAAGGAATAAGAATATAACGCCCGGTTAAATCATTAAACCAAACATCATAGTCATCTTCAACAATTACCGGGATTGACTCTCCACCATCTGTTGCAACTCCAGAGAAAGAACTCGAGCTCCCCCATAAGTTTCCTGCATCTGTAGAAAACTGAATTTCTCCAGGAGTTAATCTTACACTACTCGCAAACCAAATATGACCGTCAAATGCCAAGGGAGACATTGCAATATCAGCAGTACTAGATCCTTTTAAAGTTAACGAGTTAGGACTTGTAATTCCTGTTTCGTCGAATTCAACAAATGTGAATGTATCTGTTGCAAGATTTAAAGTAAATGTATAATATCCCTCAGGGATTCCAGCACCACCTCCGTAAGGGAAACGCTCTGGATCTGACCCACTTCCTAAGTTTGCACCTACTGTACTACCATCATCAGTACCATATTGTGGTTGCCACAATCCTTTTGTACTTAAAACCTTAAAGTGTCCATTTTCAGAAAAACGACCAGTATAATAGTATAAATCACTATCATTTTCATCTCTAAATAATGCAGGGTTATTGTTATTATTATTCCATCCTGGAGAGGTTGCGTCCCCAACTAAATAAAAGTCACTGAATGTATAATTGAAAAATGGATATACATTAACTTGAATTGAGTTAGAAACGGTCTGTTCAGCATTTTGTGTTCCTAAAGAAGATACAACTCTAATATATACCGGTTTCCACTCAAAAGGGTTTAAACCAGCATTACCTGCAGAAGAATTAACTTCTGCCATTGACATTGTTACCGCATTAATTCCTGTAACATTTAAGGCTGTAGAAGGCGCTGTAAAGGCCTCATCACTTGAAAATTCAATTGAATAATTTATTGATGATTGAATTCCATAATCTGCTGAACTCCAATTTAAATTAATGGCAGGGTTATTGGTATTAACAGGGTCTAATGTTAGTTCTGTAAAATCTAAGCTAGCTAAGGTTGCTGCTGTCGGATTTTCAGAAATTATAAATAACTCAGAATCATCATCACATCCATTGAATATCAATAGAAATAAACCTATGATTGTAATTGCTGAAAATCGTTTTATATTTTTTTTCATTTCTAAATGTTTTTTATTTTTAATACCCGTCATTTTGAGATAAATTTGGGTTTGAAGCTAAACTAGCAGAAGGTATTGGATACAGTTTTCTGTAAGAAGGAATTGAAATTCCGTTACTACCATTTCCTTTCCAGGCCCAATTGTAAGCACCACCAGTAAATCTTCCAAAACGGATTAAATCTTGTCTTCTATGTGCTTCCCAGTGTAATTCTCTAGCTCTTTCATCAATAATAAAATCTAAGGTTAAATCGGTTAGTGTTAAATTATCTTGTGGGTTATTAGCTCTTGTTCTTAAAGCATTCATGTAGTTTACTGCATCTACAGGATCTGCCCCAGCACCGCCTCTTAAATGAGCTTCTACATACATTAAATAGATATCTGCCAATCTGAATAGTGGAAAATCTGTATCTACAAAGGTTTGATCTACTCCAAAACTTCCAGTAGAAGTTGCATTAGAGTATTTTTCTAAAATATAACCTTGATCTTTATCTGAGATATCTGTGATTTCTAGATTTCTTGATCCAGAAATAATTGTATTTCTAGTATCACTGTTAAAAATGCTAGCATCAAACAATTCTACAAATTGCTTTCTTAATCTTAGGGCTCCTCCCCATCCACTTTCACTAACTCCTAAAGCAGTACCATTAACTTCTATACTACCAACAGAACCATTAATCATAACTGTAGTTGGTCCATAATTTTGAGTAAAAGCACCATCAGAAATTAAAGGAAAAATAATTTCATTAGTTGCAGAATTTGTATTGTTATCTGCCATAAAGTTATGCAAGTAGTTATCAGCTAAAGCATAACCGCCTCCAATAATTTTTTTAGTGTACTCTAAACATTCCGTATATTTTGGTTGTCCAATATATACTTCTGCATTTAAGTAAATTTTAGATAAAATTGTCCATGCAACTCCTTTATCAGCCCTTCCATGTTCGTTAGCTTTTGGTTCAGCTAAATCTTCTTCAATCGCTTTTAATTCAGCTTCAATAAAATCAAAAAGTTGTTGTCTATTGTATACTTGGGGTTGAGAGTTTAAAGGATCTTCTTCGGTTACAAAATTAGCTTGTCCAAATAAATCCATCATGTAGTAGTAAGACATTGCTCTTAATAAACGAGCTTCGGCTCTATACTGAACAATTTCTGATTTTGTAGCATCAGATACGTTTCTCGAATTTAACTTTTCATCTGTAGTTTCTCTCAAGAAATTATTTGCAAAAGCTATACTAACATGAGATCTTCCCCACATACCTAAAACTATGGGATCATCAGCATTCCAAATATTACGTTGAATTTCTCTAGTTCCTGGGTCATTTTCATAAGACCAAATCATTTGGTCTGCAGATAAGGTTTGTAGGTATAATAATACTCTACCAAACTGACTAGTACCTGCATCTAAACCTTGAATATTTGAGGAACCAGCGCCATCAACGCCTGTTAGAGATAAATTTGCATAAACACCAGCCAATAATCTTTGGTAAGCTGTTTCGTCAGCAAAGAACTCTTCACCCAACAAGTCTTGATCATCTTGTGGAGTGATATCCAAATCATTTGTGCATGAGGATAAAACCAGAACCGCTACAAATATTAGGGATACAATTTTTTCTATTTTAAATATTTTTTTCATTTTTAAATTTATTAGCTATTAAAATTTAATATTAGCACCAACCAAAAATGTTCTTGGTCTTGGATAATTTGTATTATCAATTCCATTTCCAGCTAATTCTGGGTCTAAGCCTGAATAGTTGGTTAATAAGAACACATTTTGCATACCAGCCCAAAGACGAATACTATTTGAAGCAAATTTTTTGATGGGTCTATCAAAAGTATATCCTAAAGTAATATTATCCATTCTTAAAAAGGAACCATTTTCTAAGTAAATATCAGAAATAATTACATCTGAAGTATTTAAAAAGTTAGTATCTAAAACAGATGTAGGTATGTTACCTAAAACAGCATTATCTTGAAGTAGCGCATACTGAGCTCCAGAAGAATTAACATTGTTATAAACATAATTTCCTAAACTTGCTCTTAAGTTGAATGCTAAATCAAAGTTTTTGTAATTCATGTTAGATTGAAAACCAAAAGTAAAATCTGCTTGTGGATTTCCTTTTAAATATCTGTCACTAGAATTTGTAACTCCATCTCCATTTAAATCTGCATAAGCTCCTTCAATTGGGTTACCAGCTGTATCATATAATTGTTTAAATACATAAAAAGCGTTTGGTGCAAAACCCTGGCTATATAATTGAATAAAATT
Organism: uncultured Polaribacter sp.; assembly: GCA_913020555.1. GTDB lineage: Bacteria > Bacteroidota > Bacteroidia > Flavobacteriales > Flavobacteriaceae > Polaribacter. The sequence continues at coordinate 10,183 of CAJWAC010000076.1, forward strand.
ACCAGTACCTCCAGCAATACCACCAACTGTAATATCTTGTCCTAAAGCCAATTCTTTTATTTCTCTGTCTAAATAGGTTGTGTTAAAGTTGATATTCCAGTTAAAATCTTCATTTTTAATCACATCTGCATTTAAACTAAACTCAATACCATTAACTTGCAAATCACCAATATTTTGTTGAATTCTATTTGTAAAATTAGAACCATCAGCTACAGGTGCTATTGACAAAAGGTCTGTTGAGTTTTTTTGAAAAACATTTACAGAACCAGATATTCTGTTGTTAAATAAACCATAATCTAAACCTAATTCAATTGTTGAGTGCATAAGGATTGATGATTACATGAGCAGCTGGAATACTTATGATAATAACATTTCGGACCACAGGCCTGTAGGTTTGAAATTAGCAGTGAATGCTGTAATTAGCACTACAGTTGAAATAGAAACCTTAAATGGAAAGTTCCTTAAAGTAGTTGATGTTTTAGGAAGAAAAACAGAAGAAACAAAGAACACGCCTCTATTCTATATTTATGATGATGGAACTGTAGAAAAAATAATAACTTTGGAAAAATAAAAATTAAAAAATGATAATTACAACAACAGATACAATACCGAATAAAGAAGTTGCTGAGATATTAGGAATTTCAAGAGGAAGTACAGTAAGAGCTAGGAATATTGGAAGAGATATTTTTGCTGGATTAAAAAATATTGTTGGTGGTGAAATTTCAGAATACACAAAACTACAAGCAGAAAGTAGAGAACAAGCAATGCAAAGAATGAAAGATGATGCCAGAAAAATGGGAGCAGACGCCATTATAAATGTAAGAATGACAACCGCAATGATTATGCAGGGAACTGCAGAAATCCTAGTTTACGGAACTGCTGTAAAACTAAAATAATGGAATTCTTACCATTTCTTATTTTCATAGCCCTTTTGATTTATTTTATTTTTAATCGAATAGATCAGAAGAATAAAGAAAACTTTGAAGATAGAGATAACTAATGTTTGATGTTGTAATCCTTACCGATAATAGATATGTAAATCCAGCAGAAACTAATTGGTATATCGACCAGGTTTTACTAGAAGATAACTTACTTAAAACTGCATTAGAAAATATAGGATTAAAAGTTTGCAAAAAAGATTGGGCCGACAAAAACTTTGATTGGACAACTACAAAGTATGCCATTTTCCGAACTACTTGGGATTATTTTGAAAGATTTGAAGAGTTCTTTAAATGGATTGAAGAAACTAGATACAAAACTACATTCATCAACTCTGCAGAAATCATCAATTGGAATATTGATAAACACTACCTGCAAGATTTACAAAAAAACGGAATCAATATTGCTCCTACTCTATTTATTGAAAAGGGAGACACAATAATCTTATCCGAACTATTTGAAAAAACAAACTGGAAACAAGCAGTAATAAAACCTGCCGTTTCTGGTGCTGCCAGACACACATATCGGATTACTCCAGATAGTTGTTTAAATCACGA
>CAJWAC010000077.1 GCA_913020555.1 uncultured Polaribacter sp.
TTATCAAAATAAGTGTTTTTGATATTGCCTAAATAAGCAGGTACAGAAGTTAAAATTTCTGAAGGATTGTTTCTTGCACTAGATTTAACAAAAGGAGCAATATATTTATTTTTTGATGATAGCATATAACGCGCCTGTACCGCAGCTACTTTTTCTAATGTTTTCTTGTAATCTTCTTTTAAGTCTAATGATGGATTTTGCAAAACTGCAATTTGAATAGAATCTAATTTTTGTTGCACCACAGCAATATCTGCTAGATAATTGCCATATAATTTGTTTTCTGTTGATGTTAAAAACGCAGCAGATTGCTTTGGATATTCTGGATTAAATATAAACGAAACATCTTCTTTATTGTACACAAAATCTATAAAACCAGCCCCTTTTAATTTATAAGTAGCTCTGTAGGTTCCAGCTTTTGCAGTTGCAGGTAAAGTAATTGTAAAACTACTTACCGCCTGTTTTACACCACTTATTGCAATAGAATCTTTTTGTATAGTGGTATTATTTACAAAAACCTGTTTGGTACCCTCTAATCTATATAAAATAAGCCAGTCTGTTGCTATTTCTGGGCTCATTGCGCCTTTTATAGTATGCTGTGCATTTGAAACTGAAGTTATAAAAACAAATAGGAGTAATAATTTTTTTACCATTGGTAGTCTTTTAAAGTAGAAAACAAGATGTGTACCAAAAATACTATTTCTCTGTTAAAATGGGTATATTGTAACGTTAAAAATAAACTACAATGTCTTTTTCTAATAAAATTATTTGGATAACTGGTGCTTCTTCTGGTATTGGTAAAGCTTTAGCCATAGAATTATCTCATCAAAATGCAAAATTAATTATATCATCTAGAAAGAAAGAGGATTTAGAGTTGGTAAAAAAGGCATGTAAGCATGCAGATGCTGTAAAATGCATCACTTTAGATTTAGAATCGTATCAAAATATGCAAGCTAAAGCAAATGATGCCATAGCTGCCTTTGGTAAAATTGATGTTTTGGTAAATAATGGGGGAATTAGTCAACGTTCTTTTGCAAAAGACACTGCCATTGCTGTAGACAAACGTATTATGGATATCAATTATTTAGGTACAGTAGCATTAACTAAAGCCATTTTACCACATTTTGTAAAAAATAAAAGTGGTCATTTTGTAGTAACAACAAGTATTGTTGGCAAAATAGGAACGCCACTAAGGTCTAGCTATGCAGCAAGCAAACACGCTTTACATGGTTTTTTTGACAGTTTGCGTGCAGAACATCATAAAGATAATATTGCCGTAACCCTAGTTTGTCCAGGATTTGTACATACCAATATTTCTAAAAATGCCTTAACGGGTGATGGAACGCCACAAGAAAAACTGGATACAGCCACTGCAAACGGAATTGAACCCAAACATTTTGCTAGGGTAATGGCAAAAGCAATTAAAAGAAAGAAAGATGAGGTTTATATTGCGGGAGCAAAGGAAAAATTAGCAGTATATACAAAACGTTTTATTCCTAAATTGTTAACTGTGTTAATACGTAAATTGAGTGTTACATAACATACTCTTTTGTGCTTTGAATTGCAAAGGGCAAAGCTGCAACATTCTTCAGTATCTTTTTTAACAAACTATAGTTACTTTTACAACACGCATACTTATCTATTTTGTAAATATACTAGTATATTTACATAAAAATACTAGTATAATTGACTAAATATACTAGTATAAATTTAAAAAAGTTGTAGTATTTTTACAAAAGTACCTAATGTAGTAGTTGCGTATTAGGTTTTCTTCACAATTTAAAGATACAAAAATACTTTTAAATAACTACAGCATTGTATCACAGAATTATCAATAAAGTAATAAGGCAAGTTGCAAAAGAACATTAAATTTTGAATTAGATTTTGTAATACAGCATCTTTAGAAAATATTAGGCCTTCTACAAAAAGTATGCTTTGCAAAGTAAGTGAACTAGGGCAGTATGGTTTTAAATATTATATGTCTTTTATTGGGCTTTGCGCAAGGGGTGAATAGTTTTTTTGGTATTTATTATGAATTACAATAATTGCTAGACCAAAAAGAACAGCTGCCACAATTAAAATTGTACTTATTAATCCAGATACACCAAAAGACATACGTATTAAAATGGTGGAAACTACAAAACCAGAGTTTCTAATAATCTTGTGAAATTTATCGGTATAAAAGAAAGATATTAATAACAGAATAACATCCACCAAAATTAAAATGGTAAAAAACTCATCAAAGAATAAATTATTAATTTTTTCAAAACTTGGGTAATCATTTGCACTAAAAGAAATACCAGATGTCCAATTAAATAAAGTAATTAAAGCTAAAGTAAAGAATATGGGCACCAAAATAACGGCAATAAGTTTCTTTCTTTGAATGAACCTTATAATTTTGGGATTGCTATAATTTTGTGGCGGCGCTTTTAGCATTCCTTGTTTTTGAAACTGAAAAATTAGATAAAAAAGAATTACCGAGGCCAAAATATCATACGTAAATTGTAAATCTCCTTTGATATCAAACCAATTCGATGATAGTTCAAGTGCAGATAAATCTTTAAATAAGTTTCTAATTATAATAAGTGTTATTATTTCGTACTGCTTGGTAATGTAAGTGGTAAAAGATTTTGGGAGATAATAAATTAATAAGTAAACTTCGTAAATAAGTATAAAAGAGAATGGTGTGTATATTGCAGAAATGGGGTTTTTAAATAATTCAGATGCTGGCAAAGCACTAATAAAACCGAATTTTGATAAATAAATTAAAATTAAATGAATAAAAAAACCAACTAATGCAACGTACAGTATTATTTTTTCTATCTGCTTTTTGGCTTGCTCAGATAGAAAAATTTGGTAAAATTTACTTAGTACAGTCATTTGTTGTTTATGCTAATTTAGTCTTTGAGAAATCTTTAACCCCAATTTATGGCTTTAGTTAAAGTCTTAAAGTTAGCAATTTTAAATTTGATAGAAAATACTATACATCTTCTAGGTTTTATAAGTTTAACCTATAACCACTTAAATATAAATGAAATAGATGAGTGAGTCAAGTAAAATTAAGCGTTACTTTTCAAATTCTTCAATAGTATTTAAAAATTCTAAAGCTTTCATTGTTTTAGAACTTGTAAATAACTGTATTGTTTTTTTTACCCAAGTTATATGCAAATTTTTATAACTTAACTTATTTAAAAACCAAACCAATGGCACAACTAATAGAGAGTTAATCATAAACTTGTTTAAACCCCAAATCATCAATTTCTATGGGTGTCATGGACTTTTGAATACTATCTCGGTTAAAGTTGGGTTTTGGTAGTTGAATTAAATTTAAATTTGTTTTTGAGTTTTTTTAAGTTAGGCTACTTCATTTTATGCTTTAATAATATTACTTGTGGCCCAAATTACTAATAATACGATTTTTAAATGTTTTGTTTTCATTGTTTGAATTATGATTCGTAATACTGGATAAAAAATCACACTTTTTAGAATATTTTTTAGATGTACCAATTAAAATTGAGTTTGGAGGTTGTGGTAAACCTTTTTGAAAGCAGTTTAAATTTTTTTAAACAGTAAAAGGATAAGTAGGTATAAACTGAAATTTCACGATTGTATGGGTTGAAAATTTCTAGAACTATTTTTAATTCTCAATTGTTTGTTTCAGAATATGTAAAGTAAACTACTGCCAATTTTGGTTTGTAGTTAATTAAATGGATAAAAATATAGTGTTATGATTAAAAATTAAAACCCCAAGTAAATGCAATAGCGTAGGGGGAATTAACTATCACAAACTTAGGGTGGAAATTTTATTTTATTTAACTCTTATTTGGGGTGTTTACAAATTTAATATGCTTTAATTCACTGTCTAGTTTTTTTGTTCTGAATTGTCTTTTTTTAAGTACGAACTGATTCTTTTAATAATTTCGTCTCTTTGATACAAAAAACTAATATTTGTTACACTTTATTAGTATTTTTTTAGTTTATTATTTTTAAAACACATCGGTTTGGCTAAGCTGCGTTTTAATTCAGTTTAGGTGTTGTTGTACCCAGTTATTCCTTTTTTAGTCTTTTCCAAGAAAATAGGTTTTATAGACATATTTCCAAGGTGTAAAAACAATCGGAATAATAATTAATATAAATACAGGAACCCAACCCTCAGCTTCGCTTCCTGTAAGTTTTCCATTTTTCCATAATGGATAAGCCACAAATACTAACCAAAGTCCTTTGTATAAAAACATAAAGAGCATTATAGGTATCATTTTCAGTGTGTGGAATACTCCTAATATGGATAAGGTTGTGTATGCAGCAATTGAACACCAAGCAATCGCTATTTCAGGGTTCCATTCTCCTTCGTGTGTAATTAGTTCCGTCCAAGAATCTTTTCCTGCAAACAAGAACATAAGTAAGAAAAACAACTTCAGTACGTAAACCTGAATAGGTAAAACTCCTTTATGTTTATCAGACGGTTGTAAAAGTTTTTTTATGAATTCCATTTCTGTAATTTTTGCTTGGCTTTAATTGGGCACAACTTCCTTATGTAAATGATTATATAAATGGTTTATTATTTTCATTTTATTACCAATAGTGTACAAAAAATTGTTGTTGATTAAAGTATATTTCATTTTCTTTATTGAACGCCTTGTTCGTTTTGTGTATGCTTAAATCTTATTTTTTAAATTGTATTTAAAGTAGTTTAATTTCTCATTTTGGCTGTTTCTAATTTAAAATAACTTTCGAGTCTTTGGCTACCATAAGTATTTGCAATATTATCTTCTGCCATAGATGTTAAAAAGAATTCAATAGGTCCATAAGTTTTTGAAGATGTAAATGTTCTCAAGAAAACAATAGCAAATCTTCTTATCCAATCAGGCAAATGCCAAATTTTAATAGGATTTCCCCATGCAGTTAAAGCCATTTTAGCCAATTCATTTTGACTTAGTATATCAGTTCCTCCAACCGTTTCTTCTTTCACGCCCTGTATCATATTATCTATACAAACTTTTGCTAGATCTTCTCCGTGTATCGGATTTAGTTTAAAATTGCCATGTCCAAATAAATATACTCTACCTGCTTTTGCCATTTTTAGAAAATCTCTCATATCAGAGAAAAAGCCATTAGGACGAATAATAGAATAATCTATCTTAGAAGCTTTTAATTCGTCAACAAATTTTTCCTTAGCTTCAAATATCTTAAGGTGTCTTAGCTTAGCGCCATTTATAGCTGAAATATATTGAAATGATTTTACATTGTCTTTTAAAGATTCGTTTAATAAATTAACGTTTCCTTGGTAATCAACATCCATATAAGAAAACCCATCTTTTTGTCGAGTAATACCAATTGTAGTAAAAACTAAATCTATATTTTGGGTTATTCCTTTCAGGCATTCGGGATCTGTAATTTGACCAACAAAGAAGTCATCAACAATGCCAAACTGCTCTTTTTGAATTTCGTTTCTAATTAATACCCTGACCCAAAAATTTCTTCTTTTGAGTTCTTTTACTAAATATTGGCCTAAATATCCTGTTGCTCCTGCTACTAAAACTTTTTGTCTACTCATTTAGTATTTTTTGACAAATTTATAACAGAGCTAGATAGATTTACTTGACGTTCGTCAAGAACGTTTTTTTTTGTAAACACGAGCTTTTATTCTACTCAATGTTTCTGGTGATACACCTAAAAAAGAAGCAATATATTGTTGTGGAACCCGCTGAAATAAATATGTTTGGGTGTTTAGTAAGTCTTTATAGCGTTCTTCTGCAGATTTGGTTACAAAGGATGCAATTACCTTTTGACACGTAATTAATTCATTTTCTATAGCAATTCTTCCAATTATTTCAAGTTTTGGTGCTTGTCTTAATAGTGCTTCAATTTTCTTTTTTGAAAAAACAAGTATTTCAGTATTTTCAATTACTTGATAATTTTCTGATGCTGGTATATTATAGGTATAACTTTCTCCAGCACAAATAAATTGACCTTCAGTATAAAAAAAAGCAGTTTTATCATTACCCTCTACATTATAAAAAAGTCTAACGCATCCTTTTTCTACAAAATAGATTTCGTTAGCTATTTTACCTTCTGTGAAAATCACATCGTTCTTCTTGTAAATTTTTTTTTCTGCTGCATTTTGTAATAACAATAATTCTCGCTCATCTAATGAGGTGTAAGTTTTAATGCTTTCAATTAACCTAGGCATATTTTTATGTTTTTGTACTATTTTTTGGTATGTTTTAATTTAAACATGGTGAGATGTTCAAATACGACTATCTTTAATTATTTCTTGTAAAATATGGTAAGTGTATTTATAGTTTTAATTCATGACTTTAACAATGTTTTTTGGCCATGGGTCTTTAAACTCATAACCATTACTCCAAAGTTCTATTTCTGTTTCTGTAAGAAAACAAGCGCTTAGTTGCGCTGTAAATTGATGTACTTTTTCTTTATCTCCAATAACGGTAAGGTCACAGTGTCTATCCCCAAAGCGTCCTGCTTGCTTTTTTAGTTGTTCTTTAAGTAAATTTATTTCTAGGTCAGATAGCCCATGGTCTTCACTTTCCACAATTCCAGATCGCCAAGACCCTATTATTTCAAGGTTAATACCGCCACCTGCTTGATTCCAAAGCATGGAATGCTTGTCCCTGCTTGCAAGCCAAAAGAACCCTTTACTACGATAAATTTTTTTGTCAAGGTGTTGATGGCACAAGTTCCAGAGTCTTTCTGGATGAAATGGGCGCTCATCTTTGATAACACTAGTTTCTAGGTTATAAGGTTTATCTGAATGCTCTTCCGCTTGTAAAATAGGTTGTAGCTCTTTAACTAATTGAGCAACTTTAAAATAATTATACCCTTCAATTTCAAATAATGATTCTATTTTAAGTTTACCAAATAACACAGAATGGGCAGATGCTAAAGGGTTTATTTGTTGAATAAAAGTAGCAATATCTGGTAGCTTATCTTTTTCGATTCTATCTGCCTTTGTAAGAATTAAATGGCTGCAAAACATAATTTGTTCAACCAATAAATTAACGGTGTCTCTCTTTCCTTTACTCATGTTCTGTTGCATTTGAGGTACAAGAGTTTCTCCGTAATTAAAATCATGCGCCAACATAAGACTGTCTACAAGCACCAACACTCCAGTTAATCGCACTTGTTTTTGTGTTTTAAAATATTGAATAAGCGGCATAGGATGGCAACTTCCAGAAGTTTCAATAATAATTAAATCAGGGTTTTGATGTTTTAGTAGTTTTTGTAGAGCTGCCTCAAGTTTTTCAATTCCTTTTTTGCTGCTCAGAACGCAAGAAGAAATGGATTCTAAAACACGGTTATTGTCTTCTACGATATCTGTATTACCCAATAGTTCTCCATCAACATCAAGTTCACTCATATCATTTACAATGGCACAAGTAGCAATATTTTTTTTTCTGGATTGCGATAATAAATTTCTAAAAAGAGTTGTTTTTCCAGATCCTAAAAACCCATTTAAGATAACGATTGGAACTTGATTTGTTTCGTTCATTTTTTCCTGTTATACTGGTTGATATGCTTTTGTTCTACAACGCAAATTTAGCAAATACAAACTGAATAGAACATCTGGAAAAGTCTGTTTAAATGGGTAAATGGTCATTCTTTTACTACTTTGTAGTAAGAAAAAACACCCCTAATTTTTCATAAGCTTAATATTGGAGCCTTTTACCTGTATTGCATGTCGTAAAGATTTTATCTTACTTTATAAAATCAAATTCTAAGAAATGCACTTTTATTTTTTATAATTAGGATTATGCGCATTGATGATGTCTTGGGCAATTTTATGCAAGTCTGTGTTAAAACCTGTTTCGTAAGTGTTAGATCCCAAGTCTACATTATAAATACTACTCAACCAAATTAAGCCACCTGTTTCTCTTACAATATCTCCTTGATGCCCTTTTGTATCGGTAAATATTGAAGTTTCACGAGGGCCAGATAGTGCAATATCGTCAAGTAGCAAGTTATCAACTTGCATTTGTGCTAGTTGAATAGTTGCCCATCCTGTGGGAATTGTAAAAATATTGGTGGAAGGGAATTCGGCACGCAGCGCATCTGCCAAAATTTCATGAACGGTTTCATTGATAAAGTAATCATAACCCTCTTCTATAGAGGTAAATCCGTTGTCTTGAGCCAATTGCTCCCAGTCAGCTGGAAAATCAGGAGGAGGTATAGATAAGAAAACAGTAATGTTTGGGTTGTTTTGTAAGGCATAAGCAATCCAGTCTCTAAATCCATCTGTAGGATTTTCTGGAAGTTTACCAGCGGTCATGCCAAAAACATCTACATTACCGGCATCAAGCGTTTCTTTAATAAGTTGATTGTTTGCTCCTGTATCATTCCATAAATTAATGGGCCTTCCGTTGTCGCCTCCTCTAAAAACTGTAATATCTTTATGATTAACATAACCGGCATCTATAGCTTGTTCTTCTATTTTATCGGCGTATGGTCTAAAAAAACTATTGCCAATTAATAGCATATTATAACCTTGTGTTTCTTCTAAGATTGGATGTGCCGTTGCTGGCTCTTCATCTTTGCTGCAAGCTGTGCACACTAATATAAAGGCCACTAGTAATATATTTAATTTCGTCATAAATAAACTATTTTATTTTTAGACTCCCATTTTCTTGATTAGTTTAATTACTCTCAGATATTATAATATAAACCTTGGTAGAATTGAGTTTTGATGGGTGTTCAATTGTTTTAGCAACTATTTTTTTCCAATAAGTTCAGTGGAATTTTATGGATTTACCTTAGTAAGAGTTGCGTTAGTTTTTGAAATTATTAAGGCAGTTATTTACAGTTTTAAGCTAAGAAGTTGCTTAATTATCTAAGGAGACTTTTTTTTAGTTATCCTATTTAAAAAACTTAAACTTTTTCCCGTCAAAATTATTGGGTGCTTATAATGCGTTGTTTCTAATGATGCTGCTCCTTAACATTCAAGAGATTTGCCAAGTCTTTACCATAATCTATAAAAGCGATGGTTTCATCAGTTCTAGCCAATTTTATTTTTTTAAAAATAATTAGTGCTTCACCATTACTTTCTAAATGATAAATTTGATGACTTTCGAAAAAGCGAATAATTTCATCCGTAAAAAAAGACCTAATTTCAGATTCATTATTTCCCATAAGTAGAAATTTTTTAGAAAAATCTGGATACATCGTAAAGTCAATATCTTTATAGCCGGTAAAAGCCATTACTCTGTCCAATATTTTTTCAAATACCCCTTCTTTTTCCATTGTAAAAACGGGTATTTTTCTATTCAGCTTTAAGACCATTAAAGTTGTATTAAAAGTCTCAGCAGTAAAGGCTTGTCCTTCATTAAAAGTTACATCTGCGATTTCCCAAGGCATATTTGAATCTTTAAATGTGCCTTTAAGACAATTTGATTTGCGCTCAATAGATCTAATTTCAAAAAAGTGAAATTTCTTTAAATAGGATGTATTCCAATTTACTTGACTCGTATATTGGTAGTCTTTTTCATTGGCTAAATTTTGCAGTCGGATTTGCCTTGCAGATAATTTTACATCTTGATTGTTTAAAGCAATTTTTAAAGCTCTGTTATAAGATGAGGAAGAAACGTGATTGTCTAATCCTTTAATAATAACTTTACCACCTGTATTATTTTGCACTTTTAAATAATCCACAATGTAATCCATATAGGTAATGCCTACTAATCTTGTCGCTGATAAATCAATATTAACATTGGCTCCAGAAGGAATTTGAGCCACCATTTTATCAATTTTTAAAATGCCTAAAAAGTTTGCAATTCCCTTAATTTTTATATCGTAACTGCCATCTGAGTTTTTAATCATATTTGAACCAGAACGATACACCATTCTAAAAAATTGAGGAATAGAAGCTTTGGCCAATAACATATGACTAATCATTGCCAATAACAATCCACCCAATAAACCAACTAGTAAATTGGTATAAAGTGTTAATATCATTGTACTTATAAAGAATATTAGCTGCTCTATTCCTTGATTATAAATTTGTTTAAATACTGCAGGTGAAGCCAATTTAAACCCAGTATACACCAATAATATAGCAAAAGCACATAGTGGTACTTGACGCATTACAGGACTTAACAGTACAATAAAAACCAGCAGTAAAAGACCCTGATACATATTAGACCACTTGGTTTTTGCACCATTATGTATATTAACTGTACTTCTAATTATTACAGCAATAATAGGCAATCCTCCAATCATACCCGCAACCATTGTACTTATTCCAATTCCCGTTAAATCCTTATTTAAATCCGTCTTGCGTTTATAAGGATCAATTTTATCTACAGCTTTGGCAATAGCAAGAGATTCAATACTTGTTATGATTAAAATGGAAATTACTGTTGTCCAAAATTCGATGGTATTGATTTTACCAAAATTGGGATGTAGTATAGAATCTGAAATATTATCAGGAATATCTAGCAGTAATTCAGGTCCTACTTCGTAGACTTTCCCTAAGAATGACAAGGTATGCTGGTCAAAGAAATTGAACAAATATACAAATGGAATAGAAAGACCAATAACCCACATTGGAGCTGGTAAAAAATGAAAAAATTTATAACTAATTTTAGAATGAAATAATAATAAAAGGAGTCCCACTACTGCAATAATCACTACAAATGGGTTGGCTTCTGGGAGGTAACGAAACGCATCAATAAGATTTTGGATAATACTTGGACTATCTGAATGCGTGCCTAAAGCAACATGAATTTGTTTCGCAAAGATAATAATACCTATAGCTGCTAAAATACCATGAATTACAGAAGAATGGAAAATGTCTGCCAATCGTCCTAATTTTAATACGCCTAATAACACTTGCAATGCACCTGAAACCACAACTGCTGCCAAAACATAATTAAATGCTTGTCCTGAGCCATCGTCCATCAATACAATACCAGAAAGTATTACTGCAATTACTCCTTTTGCAGGGCCGTTTACGGATATATGACCACCTCTGTAAAGTGTAGTAACCACACCACCAACAATTGCTGAAAAGATACCAGACATTGCCGGAGCTCCAGCTGCTAAAGCAATACCTAAAGACAGTGGTAAAGCAATAAGAGATACACTTACCGCTGCAATTAAATCACTTTGCCAATTCTCAATAAAACCTTTAAAACCTTTTTTTGGTGTAATCTCCATGTATTTAACTTTCGGTATTTATATAAGATTAAGTTAGAAAATATAAATCTAAATTGATGTTATATAATTGTGATAAATATATAGATTTTATTTATTAGTTGCTATACTTGATCTAGAATTACGAGTTAAAGTTTTAATAATCTGATAAGGGAAATATTTTTGTTATACAGTTTGACTGTAAATATCGAGTATCTTCTCTTTATTTTTTGTGGAAACTCCGATGTGAGATTTTAGAAGAAAAGGGGTGATTAAAACTTTTGGTACGAGGCTATTATTGGTTTAAAGATTGAGATGTTGGATTCAGGCAATCGTCCATTAGCGGTTTTATTTATTTTTTATTATTTGTCCTATTTCGATAGATGGTGATTACATGTCTTAAGTTTTCAACTTATTGAATTTAATTATAAATCATAAAAAGATAAAAATAAGATGTTTACACTAAACACGGTTAGGGTGTTTCAAAAGAAGATGGAAAAAATAATCCTGTATTAATTTTATA
>CAJWAC010000078.1 GCA_913020555.1 uncultured Polaribacter sp.
TGAATTGTTGTATACCAATTTTGCACTTGGAACTACCCTCCTTACCTTATTTACCATATTTGCAATTTGTTTTACATTAGGTGTTGGCGTTTCTATCCATAACAAATCTGCTCCATTTTGTAAGCTTGTAATACAATCTAAAACAACCCTATCAATATTAGACCCTTCTTTAAATTTATACAAACCATTTGCCAGTCTAATTGGACGTAGTAACTTGCCTCCTCTTTTTAGTAAAACATCGTCTTCTTTTGCATCTTTTAATGTTATCTCTTCGGCATCTACAAATGCTAAATACTTTGAAGCTAAATCACCTGGTTCTTGACTTACAGGTAATTTTTGAGTTAATCCAGCCCCTTCAGAATCTGTTCTAGCTACAATAATTCCATCTTCAACACCCAATTCTAAAAAAGCATATCTAATTGCATTTAATTTTGCTATAAAATCTTCATGTGGTACGGTTACTTTTCCATCTTGATGACCACATTGTTTTGCATCGGAAACTTGATTTTCAACTTGGATAGCACAAGCTCCAGCCTGAATCATTTTTTTTGCTAATAAATATGTAGCTTCTTCATTTCCAAAACCTGCATCAATGTCAGCGATAATTGGGACAATATGAGATTCAAAATTATCAATCTCACTTTGAACGTCTTCACCGTTTTCAAGTCTTCTAAATAAATCATTCAATTCTACGGCATCCGCTTGTCGTAAAAAATCATAAATTTCTTCAATAAGAGATGAAACTGCAGTTTTTTCATGCATCGATTGATCTGGTAATGGACCAAATTCTGAACGCAAAGCAGCAACCATCCAACCTGAAAGGTATAAATATCTCTTACTTGTAGTTTTATGATGTTTTTTTACGGCAATCATTTTTTGCTGTGCTACAAAACCATGCCAACAACCCAAAGATTGCGTATAATTTGAATTATCAGCATCATAATCTGACATATCTTTTCTCATGATTGAAGCTGTGTATTTTGCAATATCTAAACCGGTCTTAAAACGATTTTGTATTGTCATTCTTGCAGCATTATCTGAGTTAATTGCACTCCAAGTAGCTCCATATTTTTTCTTTAATTTTCTTACAGTTTCTAGAGCTGAACTGTAGTTAGTTTGTGCTGAATTTTTCATAATTTTGTCTTTTAATTATTAAGGTTATAGATTTTGATAATTTTGTCTCGTTAACTATGCCAGTAGTTGCGAGACTTTTTATATATATTTATATGCTTCCAGTGTTAAAAACTCTTGAAAATCTTTTGCTAAAACAAATTCGTCAAATAGTTGTATCGCTTTTTCGAATTTTCCAATATTAAATTTATCTTCTCCAACATAATCTTTAATTTTTTCAATCTCTTGATGTTTGATTTTTTCATAAGTATTTGTGTTAAATGTAATTCCGTCTTTTAATTTTATTTCATTTTGAAGCCAAAGCCAAATTTGTGTTCTAGATATTTCTGCTGTTGCAGCATCTTCCATTAAATTATATAAAGCCGCAGCCCCGTTTCCGCGAAGCCAACTTTCTATATATAAAATACCTACGTTTATATTTTTACGAATTCCCTCTTCAGTAATTGTTCCAACAGGAATTTCAACCAAATCTTTTGCAGATATATTTATATCCGCTCTTTTTACATGAATTTGATTCTTAGTTACCATATTTTCATTAAAAACGTTCATAGCTGTGCTTACTAAACCCGGATGAGCCACCCAAGTGCCATCGTGTCCATTTTTTACTTCTTGCAGTTTGTCAGCAATTACTTTTTTGAAAGCGATTTCATTTCCAACTGCATCATTTTTAATAGGAATTTGAGCAGCCATCCCGCCCATAGCATGCACTCCTCTTTTATGACATTTTTGAATAACTCTTAGTGAGTAAGATTCCATAAAAGGCGTTTTCATAGTAACCTGATCTCTATTTGGCACCATAAAATTTGAATGATTTCTGAACTTTTTGATGTATGAAAAAATATAATCCCATCGTCCACAATTTAATCCAGCCATATGGTTTCTCAATTCATAAATAATTTCATCTAATTGAAAACTCGCTGTTATTGTTTCTATTAAAACTGTAGCTTTGATTGTGTTTTGAGGAATATTTAAATACTCTTGTGCAAAAACAAAAATATCATTCCATAGCCTTGCTTCTAAATAATGTTCTAATTTCGGTAAATAGAAATAAGTTGCAGAATTTTGGGCTTGTAAAGTTTTGATATTATGAAAAAAGTATAAACCAAAATCAACAAAAGAACCTGACATTTGCTCACCGTCAATTATAAAATGTTTTTCATTTAAGTGTAAACCTCTTGGTCTTACAATTAAAACTGAAGTTTCATTATTTAATGTGTAAGTTTTATTCTTAATAGTATTAAAAAAAGAAATTGATTTTAGATTAGCATCTCTTAGATTAATTTGACCTTGTAAATTATTATGAATATTTGGAGAATTACTATCTTCAAAATCTGCCATAAAAGTTTTAGCACCAGAGTTTAAAGCATTAATTACCATCTTTCTATCTACAGGACCGGTAATTTCTACTCTTCTGTCTAATAGATCTTCGGGTAACGGCGCACAAACCCAATTAGAATCTCTTATCTCTTTTGTCTCTTCAGGAAAAGAAGGATAATTTCCTGCATCAAAATAAGCTTGCTCAACCTCTCTTTCAGCCAATAAAGACAATCTTCTTTGATTAAATCTAGCATGTAACTCCAATAAAAAAATTTGCGCTTCTGCAGTTAAAATCTCATGATAATTCTCAATTTTAAAACTATTAAAATTAATTCCTTTTGTAATAACTTGTTCTTGCATAGATTATAATTTTTAATTTCTATTAGGCAATAATATAATTTTTTTTTGAACTCCACAAGCGAACGTTCGCTAAATTTACAAAAAACTTTAATTTAAACTAATCGCTAATAATACTTATATTTGAAATATGATATTAGAAAACGAATACATTCGCTTAATTTTTGGTTTAAAATTGAAGCAAATAAGAACAGAAAGAAATTTATCCCTATATGGATTATCAAAAATTACAGGGCTATCAAAATCATATTTAAACGAAATAGAAAAAGGGAAGAAATACCCAAAAACAGATAAAATAATTTTATTAGCAAAAGCTCTAGAAATAAGTTATGACCAATTGGTTTCTCTTAAACTTGATAAAAACCTCGCTCCTGTTGGCAGAATTTTTCAATCAAAAATCTTAAAAGAAATCCCTCTTGAACATTTTGGAATCAAAGAAAACACCTTAATAGATATTATTGCCAATGCGCCTGCAAAAGTTAATGCGTTTATAACTACTTTAATTGAAATTGCCCAACATTACAACTTTACGAGAGAAAGCTTTTACTTAGCGTCTTTAAGAAGTCATCAAGAAGCGAATAATAACTATTTTCATGAATTAGAAAATCAAATTGAAAGTTTTTCAAAGGCATTTCATATCGATCTACTACATCGTGTTGAAACTAGTGAGCTTAAAAAAATCTTAAAAGAAGAATATGGCTATAAAATAAAGAAAATTGAATTTGAAAAACATTCTAACGAAAAAGGATTACGCTCTATTTACATCAAGAAAACAAAAACATTATTACTTTCAAAAAAATTGGTTGAGCAACAAATCGCTTTTATTTATGCTAAAGAACTAGCTTACAATTTCCTAGAATACAAAGAACGATTGTACACTTTTTCTTGGATTAAATTTGATAATTTTGACCAAGTAATCAATAATTTTTATGCCTCTTATTTTGCAGGTTCACTCTTAATATCTAAGCAGACAGTAACCGAAAAACTAAAAAATATTTTTAAGCAAACTGAAGTTGATTACGATGAACTCAAAAATTTAATCCAATTTTTTAATGCTTCGCCACAAACTTTCTATCATCGTTTAACAAATATTTTACCCAAAGAATTTAATTTACAAAACCTCTTTTTTTTAAGAGTAAGTCATAAAGTTAACAGTAAAAATTACCATATAGAAAAAGAATTAAATCTTATTAGCAATCCTTCTTTAACACATAATGATTCTGATGAATACTATAACAGACGCTGTGTTTGTGTAAATGTGCTTAAAATGTATGTTGATCAAAAAAAGAGTAATTTAATTGATGTTCAAATATTAAAATCTCCTCAAAACAATAATAATTACTTAATATTTTCTACAATCACAAAATCAAAATCTATTGAAAATGTCTACAGAATTATAAGTTTAGGCATTTTAATAAATAAAAATACAAGTAAAAAAATTAAGTTTTTAAACAACCCTTCTCTTGCAAAACAACAAACTAAGGACTTAAGTGAAGATTATCAAATTTTTGATAGTCAAAATAGAATTGCAAAACCTGTTGCCTTAGAACAAAAGGAACAAAACAAGGCAACTCAATCAGCTGTAGAAATGATAATTGACAAATACTCAAACTAAAATATTTATCTAAAATGAATACTGTAAAATTTTAAAATATTGGTTTTCATTTTAGTAAATTTGTAAAAAATTAAAGACTATTTATGGATATCAACTTCAATAAAAACGAAGATTATAATAAACTTTTAGTTTCAGATTTAAAAAAACGCTTTGCAAAAGTAAAAATGGGTGGAGGTCAAAAAAGAATTGATAAACATCACGAAAAAGGAAAATTAACAGCAAGAGAAAGAATTGATTATTTATTAGACAATGATAAAAAATCTATAGAAATTGGTGCTTTTGCTGGCGAAGATATGTACGCAGAACATGGAGGATGTCCATCTGGAGGTGTTGTGGTAAAAATTGGTTATATCACAGGAAAACAATGTATTGTTGTTGCCAATGATGCTACCGTAAAAGCGGGTGCTTGGTTTCCTATCACAGGAAAAAAGAATTTACGAGCACAAGAAATATCCATAGAAAACAAATTACCAATTATTTATTTGGTTGATTCTGCTGGTGTGTATTTACCAATGCAAGATGAAATTTTCCCTGATAAAGAACATTTTGGACGTATTTTTAGAAACAACGCCGTAATGAGTTCTATGGGAATCACACAAATTTCTGCAGTTATGGGAAGCTGTGTTGCTGGAGGTGCATATTTGCCAATAATGAGCGACGAAGCTTTGATTGTAGATAAAACAGCAAGTATTTTTTTAGCAGGAAGTTATTTGGTAAAAGCAGCAATTGGTGAGTCTATAGACAATGAAACTTTAGGAGGTGCAACAACCCATTGTGAGGTTTCTGGGGTTACCGACTACAAGGCAAAAGATGATAAAGACGCTTTGGACAAAATCAAATTTATTGTTGATAAAATTGGTGACTATGATAAAGCTGGCTTTAGTAAAACAAAAGCTTTCTCGCCAAAAGAAAACGAAGATGATATTTTCGGAATTCTACCTAAAGAAAGAAACGCGCAATATGATATGGTAGAAATCATAAAAAGATTGGTAGATAAATCTGAATTTGAGCAATACAAAGAAGGATATGGACAAACCATTCTTACAGGTTATGCAAGAATTGATGGTTGGGCAGTGGGAATTGTTGCAAATCAAAGAAAATTAGTAAAAACTACCGCTTCAAAAACTAAATCTACAGAAATGCAATTTGGCGGAGTCATTTATAATGATTCTGCGGATAAAGCTACACGTTTTATTGCAAATTGTAATCAGAAAAAAATACCATTAGTTTTCTTGCAAGATGTTACTGGCTTTATGGTAGGTTCTAAATCTGAACATGGAGGCATTATAAAAGATGGGGCAAAAATGGTAAATGCTGTAAGTAATTCTGTTGTACCAAAATTTACAATTATTATTGGTAATTCTTATGGTGCAGGAAATTATGCAATGTGTGGTAAAGCTTATGATCCAAGATTAATTGTTGCATGGCCTAGTGCAGAATTGGCTGTAATGAGTGGTAATTCAGCAGCAAAAGTTTTATTACAAATTGAAACAGCATCACTTAAAAAACGCGGAGAAGAAATTACTCCAGAAAAAGAAGCTGCTTTATTTGACAAAATAAAATCTAGATACGATAAGCAAATTTCTCCTTATTACGCAGCATCTAGAATATGGACAGATGGTGTAATAAATCCTCTAGACACAAGAACATGGATTTCTATGGGAATTGAAGCTGCCAACCATGCTCCTATTGAAAAACCTTTTAATATGGGGGTTTTGCAAGTCTAAATATTGTTTCAATTACTTCTACAGGTTTCAAACTTTTTTATGACTTATGTCCGCAACACAAACTTAAATAAATGAGTAAAGCAATTTATGTAACCACCATAGAATCTGACAGTGGTAAATCTTTAGTCTCTTTAGGATTATTAAGAATGATGCTAACAAGATCTCCTAAAGTAGGATATTTTAGACCCATAATTAATAAAACAAAAAATGATTCTTTCGACAACCACACAAACACAGCCATCAACTTTTTTAATTTAAACACAACTCATGACGAATGTTTTGCATATCATCAATATGAAGTCGTAGAATTATTAAGTGAAGGTAAAGAAGATGAAATTATTCATACAATTATCAAGAAATACAAAGAACTTGAAAAAAAGTTTGATTATGTACTCGTAGAAGGTACAGATTTTTCTGGTGAAGGCGGTTTTACAGAAGTAGATGTGAATCTAATGATCGCTAAAAATCTAGGAATTCCTGTTTTAATTGTTGGTGCTGGAAATGGAAAAAAGAAAAAAGACTTCATAAATACCATGCAGATTACTTACAACTCTTTTATGCAGAAAGAAGTTGATGTTTTAGGGGTTATTGCCAATAAAATTGAAGCAGATGAAGTTGAATTCATAAAAAATGAACTTAATAGTTTTATTCCTAAAAAGGTATCTATAGATATCATACCAAATATCAATTTATTAGCATATCCAACTGTTAAAGAAGTTGTAGATTCTTTAGAAAGTAAAATTCTATTTGGTGATCAATTTATCAATAATGCAATTGGAAGTTATAGTACAGGAGCTATGCAGTTGCGTAATTATTTAACCAGAATTCAAGAAAATGCTTTGGTAATAACTCCTGGAGATAGAGCCGATATCATTTTAGGTGCATTACAAGCAAACGCCTCTAGCAACTATCCAAAAATTTCAGGAATTATTTTAACAGGAGGATTAATTCCTGAAGATTCTATTTTAAAATTGATTGAAGGTGTGCAATCTACAATCCCTATTATCTCTGTAAATGGTGGTACTTTTAATATTACCAATAAAATTGGCGCCGTAAAGCCAAAAATATACGCAACAAACCAACGTAAAATTTTATTAGCACTAGATACGTTTGACAATTATGTGAATATAGAAAGATTAACTAATATCCTTTCTACTTTTCAATCGGACAGACTGACACCAAGTATGTTTCAATACAACTTGTTACAAAAAGCAAGAGCACATAGAAAACATATTGTTTTACCTGAAGGAAATGACGAACGTATTCTTGAGGCTGCAACCCGTTTACAATTATTAAATATTGTTGATTTAACTTTATTAGGTGATAAAAGAGAAATTCAATTAAAATGTGATCAATTGGGATTACAAATAGATTTAGAAAAAATAAAAGTACTAAATCCAGAAGACTCTATCTATAATGAATCTTTTAGCAAAACTCTTTTTGAAGCCCGAAAACACAAAGGGATGACAGAAACTACTGCAAATGATTTAACCAGAGATGTTTCTTACTATGGTACATTAATGATTTTAAATGGTTTAGCAGACGGAATGGTTTCTGGTGCAGTGCATACAACTATGCATACCATAAAACCTGCATTACAAATCATCAAAACGAAACCTGGAGTTTCTGTGGTATCTTCTGTGTTTTTTATGTGCTTATCTGATCGAGTTTCAGTAATGGGAGATTGTGCTGTAAACCCAAACCCGAATGCGGCTCAATTGGCTGAAATTGCAATTTCTTCTGCACAATCTGCAGAAGCTTTTGGCATAAATGCAAAAGTAGCCATGTTGTCTTATTCCTCTGGAAGTTCAGGAAAAGGAGAAGAAGTAGAAAAAGTAAGAAAAGCTACAGAAATTGTAAAAGCTAAAAAACCTAATTTAGAGATTGAAGGCCCAATTCAATACGATGCTGCTGTAGATATGTCTGTGGCAAAAACCAAAATGCCAGATTCTAAAGTAGCAGGACAAGCATCTGTATTAATTTTCCCTGATTTAAATACAGGAAATAATACCTATAAAGCCATTCAAAGAGAAACAGGCGCATTAGCAATTGGACCAATGTTGCAAGGTTTAAATAAACCTGTAAATGATTTAAGTAGAGGCTGTACTGTTGATGATATTTTTAATACAGTCTTATTAACAGCAATACAAGCAGAGCAAGAATAATATGAATATTTTAGTTTTAAATGCAGGATCATCATCTTTAAAATATCAAGTGATTGAAATGCCTTCAGAAAATGTAAAATGTGCGGGTTCAGTAGAAAGAATTGGTGAACTAGATGCCATTTTTACACATAAAATAGGAGAAGAAATATATTCCGAAGTTTTGTCAATTTCAAATCATAAAGAAGGCTTAAAAAAAATTACTAGTACTTTATTAAATGCCAAAATTGGTGTTATAGAAAATGTGGACGAGATAAAAGCTGTTGGCCACCGTGTTGTGCATGGAGGAAATAAATTTAGTAAAACATCAATTATAAACGCGGAGGTTAAAAAGAGTATCAGAGAGTTATTTGATTTGGCACCTTTGCATAATCCTGTAAATTTAGTAGGAATAGAAATAGCAGAAACTATTTTTACAAATGCAAAACAAATTGCAGTTTTTGATACTGCTTTTCATCAAACAATGCCAAAAGAAGCGTATCAATACGCCATTAAAAACGAGTTTTTGAATAAACATAACATCAGAGCTTATGGTTTTCATGGAACAAGTCATAAATATGTTTCTGAGAAGGCAATTGAATATTTAGGTAAAGAAAAGTCCAAAAATATTATTACGATTCATTTAGGTAACGGTTGCAGCATGTCTGCCGTTAAAAATGGAAAAAGTATTGAAAATTCCTTAGGTTTTGGACCAATGAATGGTTTAGTCATGGGAACTCGTTCTGGAGACATAGATCAATCTGTAATTTTCTTCTTGATGAAAAAACTTAATAAATCTGCTGATGAAGTGACTAATTTATTAAACAAAACTTCAGGAATGAAAGGGTTAACAGGTTTTTCTGATTTACGAGAGATTTCCGAAAAAGCAGTAAATGGAGATCAAAATTGTAAAAATGCTCTCAATTTGGCTGGTTATCGAATTCGTAAATATATAGGAGCGTATTCAGCTGCTTTAAATGGTCTAGACGCAATTGTATTTACTGCTGGAATTGGAGAAAATTCTGCTTTAATGAGAGAATTATCTTGCGAAAATTTAGAATTTATAGGCATCAAATTAGATTTAGAAAAGAACAAAATTCATTCTAAAGAAAAAAGAGAAATACAAGCTTCGAATTCAAAAGTAAAAATACTAATCATTCCAACTAACGAGGAAATAGAAATAGCCAAGCAATCTTATCAGCTTTTAAAAAAAAATATACCCAAATTATAAAACATCATACTTTGGGTATATTTTTTTTAACAGTCTATTTTTTTAGAATTCTTTTTGTCATAATTTCACCACTTATAGTTTCCATCTTTAACAAGTACGCTCCGTCTTTTAAGTTTTCAATATTCAATTTATTTTCAGTAGTTGAAAGTAATTTTTGTCCTAAAAGATTAAAAATAGTGATATTTTTTAAGGAAAAAGTACTATCATCCACATTCACATATGAACTAACCGGATTTGGATAAACAGAAAAAACTATTGAACCAAAATCTTTGATTCCTGCAGTTGCCTCTTCATAATTATAAGTAGTTCTCTCACCAAATGTACTTGATAAAGTTAATATTTTATTTACCACATTCATTGGATCTATTAAATAATCTATGCCAGACTTATCTTTAAAAGGATGTGTATAGTTAGACATTAAATCATTTGAATCAAAAGTAGCAGTTTCTTCATAATTAATCACGAAAGTTCCATTGTCCAAATCATAATCTTTTTCTGAAATTATATTACCATTGGTGTCATACATATATTCAACTTTAGACTCAGTTATCCAATCAGAACCACTCCAAAATTGCCTTTCTTGTAAAATCATATTATCACTTGCATCATATGAAGCTAATACACGACCATCAGTAACCCAATCTGTTCCATTCCAATCATCAGAAACAAACGAATTAAAAGTTTCGTTTCCATTATAATTAATAGTAACGTTTTGTTCTTCATTCCAATTATTCCCATCCCATTCATAACTTAATCCTCCTGAAACTTGATTGTTTGTATATGTTAAATCTGTTTTGTAGGAATTTTCCCAATCAGTACCACTCCAATCTTGTTCTAGAAATTGAATTAAATCACCATCAGTATTATAAGTGTAATTTGTTCTTGATGACTCTATAAATGAATTCGAATTAAAATCAAATTCCTCACTTAAAGCAACCTCAACTTTATTATTTGTATTGTAGCTGTAAGAAATTTTATTTGCAGCCTCCCACTGGGAGCTTGTTGTTTCCCAAAAAAATTCTATTTCTTCAGTTAAATTACCGCTAGTATCATAATTGTATTCTATTTCATTATTATTTTGCCAAGTGCTACCGCTATAACGCTCTGTTAAAGCAGATGTTAATTTTTTTTGACCAAATAAGGATAAGCCAATAAATGTAAAAAGTAAAAGTGCAATTTTTTTCATTATTTAATATTTTGGATTTAAAAAAGTAAATATATTAAAATTTAGAGAAAACAATGTTTGCTACAAGCTTTTTGAAAGGAAAAACAATCTTTAAAAATTGGCAATCAGTTTACAAATTTTTACATTTGTACGCATTTAATTAAAACATTTTTAGAAATGGGTAGAGCATTTGAGTTTAGGAAAGCAAGAAAAATGAAACGCTGGTCTGCAATGGCAAAAACTTTTACCAGAATTGGAAAAGACATTGTTATGGCTGTAAAAGAAGGCGGTCCAAATCCTGATGCTAATTCTAGACTAAGAGCAGTTATGCAGAATGCAAAAGCTGCAAATATGCCCAAAGACAATGTAGAACGAGCAATAAAAAAAGCAACCGACAAAGACACTGCCAATTATAAAGAAGTTCTTTTTGAAGGTTATGCTCCTCATGGAGTTGCCGTTTTATTGGAAACTGCTACAGACAACAACAATAGAACAGTTGCCAATGTTAGAGCAGCTTTTAATAAATGCGATGGAAATTTAGGAACTTCTGGTTCTGTAGTTTTTATGTTTGACCATACTTGTAATTTTACCGTTAAAAAAGAAGATATTACAATGGATATGGAGGAACTGGAGTTAGAGTTAATCGATTTTGAAGTGGAAGAAGTTTTTGATGATGAAGAAGGTATTATTATTTATGCACCTTTTGAACAATTTGGAGCAATTCAATCCTTCTTTGAAGAAAATAATGTTGAAATTTTATCGTCTGCTTTTGAAAGAATTCCAACAACTACCACAACACTAAATGAAGCACAGCAAGCTGATGTAAATAAACTTTTAGAAAGGTTGGAAGAAGATGATGATGTTCAGAATGTATACCATTCTATGCAAGAAT
>CAJWAC010000079.1 GCA_913020555.1 uncultured Polaribacter sp.
TTAGACTTTCTATTAAATGCGAAGCCTTCTAGCGAGGCCAAAGTAATAGGAGTGACTTCTACCATGGCGGGAGAAGGAAAGTCTTTTGTGGCTCTTAACTTAGCTAGCACCCTAGCTTTATCTGGTAAAAAAGTTCTCTTAGTAGGTTTAGATTTGCGAAAGCCCAAATTATTAGAGTACTTTAATATTCAATCTCATGAGAAAGGGATTAGCCATTATTTATCGGATTCCAGTATTACAGTATCCGATTTAATTTTTGCTGCGCCTAACAATATTGAAAATATGGACCTGATAGAATCTGGTCTGATTCCACCAAACCCTGCAGAGCTTTTATTAAACACTCGATTATCTGAACTCTTTACAGAGCTTCGAACTAAGTACGACTATATAGTAGTAGATACAGCTCCGGTAAACTTGGTAACCGACACCCTATTGATTAATGATAATATAGATATGTTTGTTTATGTAGCGCGTTCGAATTTCCTTGATAAACGCATGCTTGTTGTTCCAGAGAGTTTATATACCGAAAAACGACTTAACAATATGGCTATACTCATTAATGGTATAGATCATAAAAGAGGTTACGGCTACGGCTACGGCTACGGCTACGGCTACGGCTACGGCTACGGCTACGGCTACGGAGAACACAGTACCGATAAAAAGAAAAAGAATAAATGGAAGTTTTGGAGTGAATAAACGTTAAATAAAATTGGGCCTGGGGACTTCGAGTGCCTCAGCCTTACCCGACGTTGACTCAAACTAAAAGCTAAAATATAACAAAGGGATAAAGCTAAATTATTTTAGTATTTGTACGCCTAATTATCTTCATGACTCTCATATTCGAATGGCTTTAAGAAGGGGGGCTGATGCTATTTGTGAAAAGCCTTTAGTCTTGAACCTATGGAATATAGATGCTTTAAAAAAATGGAAAGTGAATCCGGGCAAAGGGTATGGAATATCCTGCAACTGAGACTTCATCCGAGCATCATTGCCTTAAAGAAAAAAGTAGAGGCGGCAGCCTCAGATAAAATTTTTGACGTTGATTTAACGTACATCACTTCTCGTGGATTGTTGTATTATACTTCCTAGAAAGGAAAAGAAGAAAAATAGGGTGGAATAGCCCCCAATATTGGCGTGCATTTTTACGATTGAGTTAATCAGTTGATTTTTTGGCTACTAATTTCCATTACTGTGAGTAGTGAAGGCGAAGCCGTATCATACATGAAGGTTTAAAGTTTTAGAAAAGTACTAAAATTAAAAATAAATATAAAGTGACTACCGGTGGTAGTCGAGAAAAATAAAAGGGATGAAAGTTAAATTAAAAGAAATTTTAGAAAAATGTTATAAAAACAAAAAATCATTGATTGCATTTAATGCACAAAATATCTATCACCTGCAAGCATTAAAAGAAGTTACAGAGGAGTTAAAACAACCTGTTATAGTTCAGTTTTCGGCCAGGTATGTAAAACAATTTGAAAAACGTTTTGGTTTTGAATTTTTGAAAGAAAATTACAGAAACAGTTATATGTATTTTCATTTAGATCATTGTCAAGATTTAGATTTAATTAAATTTTGTATTGAAGCTGGATTTGATGGTGTAATGTATGACGGTTCAGAATTTTCTTTAGATGAAAATATTAGAACAACTAATTTAGTACTTGATATGGCTAAGTCTGAAAACTGTATGGTTGAAGGAGAGTTAGGCCAGATAGGTGGAGTAGAAGATGGTATTGGCTCTGAAAGCATGTCTTTTGCAAATTTATCTGAAGTAAAAAAATATATAGATTCTACAGGTCTTGGTTTATTGGCTTTAGGGATTGGTAATGCCCATGGTTTTTACAGTACAATTGAAAATATTGATACATCAATTTTACTTAAAACAAAAGAGATATTAAAGCGAGACCAACTATTTGTTCTACATGGAGGATCAGGTATGCCAGACGAAATGATTCTTGACACAATTAATTATGGTGTAGTGAAGATTAATTTTTCAACTCAAATAAAACAAACAACAAATGATGCTTTAAAAGAGTATCTAAATTTTGGTGAGTTATTTAATGAAATTAACTTTGAAAAAAGTTTAGTAAAAAATTTAAAAAAATTATTTACTAAACTTATTAATAAGTATACGGTTTAATTTATAAAAAAACATGTCTAAATACCTCGTAATTAATTTAGGATTAAAATCAATAAGAATAATAGTTTTTGATGAAAATGGCTTACAAGTTTTTGTAAGGGCTAAATCAGTATCCTCAAACTTGAGAAATGATAGAGTAGAACAAGATTCTAGAGAATGGAAAAATAGTCTAAATGATTTATTGTTAGAATTAAAAGAAACACCTTTAGCAAATGAAATAAAATATATTACATCAACAACAAGTTCTTCCTGTATTTATGGAATTGATAAGCATGGAGAACCTACAACTTCCGTAATGATGGTTTCTGATAAAAGATCAGCGAATCAAGTAGTTAAGATAACTAATTTAGAATCATTTAAGAAAAATAGTATAAAACATGAGTATAAGTGCTCTTCTTCTAGCACAATACCCAAAATCTGTTGGTTTAAAGACAATGAACCTAGAATATATGACGATACTTATAAGTGGCTTGGGGCATCAGAGTTTGTTCATTATTTTTTCACCAAAGAATTTGTAACTGATCCTTTAAATGCGGGAAAAGCGTTTTGGAACGGAAACGAGTATGACTCAGAGATTTTTAAAAATTTAGGTATTGATATTTCTATACTACCCAAAGTAGTTCCCATAGGAACAGAGTTTAATATTCCAAAAAATATTTCCTCTCAATTTCACCTAGCTACAGACTGTAAATTTATAATAACAACATATGACGCAATTTGTGCTGTTATTGGTTCTTATGATGGCTCCAACAATACAGCATGTGATGTTTCAGGAACCGTAACTTCAGTTAGAGTTTTAACTGATAAGAAAATAAGTAATTACATTAATAACTCACCTGTCTTGTCTCAAGAATTAGATCTTGAGAACAAAAGATTAATAGGTGCCTCAAATAATATGGGTGGAGGAATTATAGAATGGCATAAGCAAGCATTTTATGATCAGAAAGATAAGAATGTATATTATACTATGGAGAATCATGCAAAGAATTCAACTTTAGGTGCAAATGGAATTATTTTCTTGCCTTATCTTTTAGGAGAGCGAGCTCCTTTTAAATCCGTGAATGCTAAAGCAAGTTTTTTTGGAGTTTCTAGAACTAATAGAATAGAGGATTTTACAAGAGCAGTTTTTGAATCAACGGCTTTTGTTACGAACGACTTACTAAATTTAAGTATTGACGCAGGAATAGAAATAGATGCGCTAAGCGTAAGTGGTGGGTTGGCACAATTTGACATAGTAAATCAAATAAAAGCTGATGTAACGAACAAGAAGGTTAAAGTTTTAGAAAATTTTGAAAGTACTTCTGTAGGAGCATTTATGTTGTTATCATTATTTATTAAAAAATATAGTTCATTACTTGAAGCTAGTATTGCAGCAGTAAGGGTTAGGAAAATTATTAATCCATCTGAGAAAAACCACTTATTATATAAATCATATTTTGATTTTTATAAGTCTCTAAATGCAACTTTATTAGATAAATATAATGAGCATTCAGAATTGTTGAAAAAAAGTAAAAATTATGAAACTAATATAATCCGTAATTTATGATACAGATTAAACCATCTATACATTACGGGAAAATCAAAAAAGAAATTTTAAAATCTCATATTTTTGGAAAGAATATTTTAATAATTAGTTCCAAAACCGTTTGGGAAAAATCTTATTTAAGTTCGGTTATTGGTCAATTGTCTGATAAATATATTTTAAAAATTTACACACATATACAACCGAATGCTCCTTTTTCTGATCTTCAAAAAATTATAGATGATTATAAAATGGATGTCTCACCAGATACAATCATTGCGATCGGTGGAGGTTCTATAATTGATGCAGCAAAAGCTTTGTCAGTTTCATTTCAAAATATTAGTATTGCCGATTTGTTTTATAAAATAAAACCGATGCCAAGAACTAGTGTTAAGTTAATTGCAATTCCAACAACAGCTGGTACAGGAGCTGAACTCTCTTTTGGAGCAATTATTTATGATGACGTAAAGAATATAAAAGGAGGTATTCGAGGAGAAATTATACAACCAAATATAGTTTTTATTGATGCGGAATTATATAGGACAGCTCCAAAAAAATTAATATCAGAGGTTGGGTTTGATTGTCTTACTCATGCTATAGAGACGTATGTGTCTTTAAAATCTGACGCACTTATAAGGTACCAGTCAGTGGCCGCTATAAAAACAGTTTTTACATTTTTACCAAATGCGGTTGATGGAGATTTGAATGCTCTTAAAAACATGGCTATTGCTTCCTCTATGATGGGGGTTAATTTAGCTTATAGTTCCACATGTTTACCTCATAGAATACAATATATAATA
Source organism: uncultured Polaribacter sp. (assembly GCA_913020555.1). GTDB lineage: Bacteria > Bacteroidota > Bacteroidia > Flavobacteriales > Flavobacteriaceae > Polaribacter. The sequence continues at coordinate 4,460 of CAJWAC010000079.1, forward strand.
GGTCCTTTGACTAATACATCTCATGCGCAGGGATTAATTGCGCTATACAAAGGTTGGATAAAATTAATAGCCGAAAATAAATCTAAATCAGGATTAAATAATTTAGAATACGATTTAGGGGGGAGGGTAAATTTAGTGGATAAAATCCATAAATTAAAAGAGGATTTAAATATTAATTATTCCATATCAACACTTGGGGTTAATGAAAGTCAAATAGAGCATATTGCAGAAAAGACTACTGGGTCCGTTCAAAATGATCCTATTTACATAAGCAATGAAACGATTATTAAAATACTAAAAGAATCCGTTTAAAATGATAGCATTAGTTTTAGCAGCAGGAAGAGGGAGTAGATTAGGCAATTATACAGATAATATTCCTAAAAGTCTTTTACCTTTAAATGATAAAGGTGAGACATTATTAGATTATAATTTAAAGATCTTAGAAGAAGATTTGAAGGTTGATAAGATTATTATTGTTACTGGATATGAATCTCAACAGATTGAGAAAGTAGCTAGAAACTTTTCTAAAGCACAAATAATATACAATCCATTTTGGAACCATTGTAATGTTTTAGGTTCAATGTATATGGCTTTAGATTATTTAAATGATGATTTTTTGTTTTTACATGCAGATACTTTGATGGAAAAAGGAGCATGGGAGTTTTTAGCATCCACTACAGGAGGAGATATGGTTTTACCCTACGATGATAAAGCTTGTGGCGAAGAAGAAATGAAGATTATTATAGAGAATGGTAAGGTAACAAAAATAAGTAAAGAGTTTGACGGAAAACTCGCTACTGGTGAGTTTATCGGAATTGCATTATTCAGGAAGAATACCATCAAATATTTTAAAAAAATTGCTTCAATTCTATTTAAACAAGGTGATTTAAATCATTATATGGAATCAGTAGTTCAGTTCGCCATAGATCATAAGGATGCAGATATAATTCCTTTAAATATATCTAAATATAATTCTGTTGAAGTAGATTTTGAAGATGATTATTTGAGAGCTAAAAAGATATTTGGATAAAATTAATAAAATTTAAAACTGGTAATAAATTCTTATGTCTAAAACAAGTGAAAAAAGCAAAAAAAAATAAATAAGACATGAATATTCCAATTATAGGATCAGGTTATGTTGGCCTAGTATCAGGAACTTGTTTTTCCGAGATGGGAAATAAAGTTACTTGTGCAGATTCAGAGGTTGCATTTGAGTTAATGAAGCAATTGTATTCTCCTTTTCTTAGAACCCATGATCGTTTTATTACGATGGATATTCGTTCTGCAGAGATGACGAAATATGCAGCTAATGCAATGTTGGCCACTAAGATTTCATTTATGAATGAAATTGCAAATATTTGCGAAAAAGTGGGTGCTGATGCAAATAAAGTGCGTATTGGTATTGGTTCAGACAAAAGAATAGGATATAGTTTTATATATCCTGGTGCTGGTTATGGAGGATCTTGTTTCCCTAAGGATGTTAAAGCATTAACTAAAATAGCTAAAGAACATGGATATGAGTCCAAATTAATAACTGCAGTTGAAGAAGTTAATGATGCACAAAAATTAGTCATCGCTCAAAAGATAGTCAAACGATTTGGAGAAGATTTAACTGGACATACTTTTGGTGTTTGGGGATAGGCATTTAAACCAGGAACAGATGACATGCGAGAAGCTCCAGCAATTTATGTAATTAAAGAATTGGTAAAGCGCGGTGCTATGATAAAAGCATATGATCCGAAAGCTGTAAATGAAGCAAAAGAACATTACTTGAAAGGAGTTCAAAATATAACATATGTAATATCGAAATATGATGTTTTAAAAGATTCAGATGCGCTGGTATTACTTACGGAATGGAAAGAGTTTCGTTCTCCAGATTTTGAGGAGATGAAAATACAATTGAAAACACCAATTATCTTTGATGGACGAAATCAATACAATGCATTTAATTTAGAAGATAAAGGATTTGAATACCATCAAATAGGGAAAAATTAGATGAAACGAGCATTGCAAATTTTGAAAAATATTAGAATGATTAACGGCGAACAGCATCTGTTACCGCAAAAAAATAAAATTTAATCAGATGAAAATATTAGTTACAGGAGCAGCTGGCTTTATTGGATTTCATACTTGTTTAAAATTAGTGAGTCAAGGCCATGAAGTTTATGGCATTGATAACATTAACGATTATTATGATCCGAAACTAAAGTTTGATCGATTAAAAGAATTGGGGCTTAATCAAGCTGAAACGAAACTCTTTAATAATGAGGTCCAAAGTGCTAAATTCAATTCTTTACGATTCTCTAGAGTAGATCTAATTGATAATGAAAGTATTGATAATTTATTTAAGCAAGAACAGTTTGAAGTAGTTTGTAATTTAGCCGCTCAGGCGGGTGTTCGTTACAGTTTAGAAAATCCAAAAGCCTATATTGATAGTAACATTTCAGGATTTCTGAACATTCTTGAAGCATGTAGAAATCATAAAATAAAACATTTGGTGTATGCTAGTAGTTCTAGCGTATATGGAGAAAATAAAAAAGTACCTTTTGAAACTACAGATAACGTAGATCATCCAATAAGTTTATACGCTGCTACAAAAAAGAGCAATGAATTAATGGCCCATACCTATGGTCATTTATACGCTTTTAAAACTACAGGATTACGTTTTTTTACAGTCTATGGACCTTGGGGAAGACCGGATATGGCTTATTATCTGTTCGCAGAAGCCATTTCTAATGACCTACCCATTAAAGTATTTAATAATGGAGTAATGGAGCGAGACTTTACCTATATAGATGATATCGTAAATGGTGTGACTAAGATCATTGAAAAAAATATTGACTCAAGAGATCATTATAAAATATACAATATTGGAAACAATAAAACTGAAAGCTTACAAGATTTTATAACTACTATAGAAGAAGCAATAGGTAAGGATGCAATTAAAGAAATGTACCCAATGCAACAAGGGGATGTTCCTAGAACATTTGCGGATATTGATAAATTAATTGATGATATTGACTATAAGCCAAGCACTTCAATTAATGATGGTCTTGAGAAATTTATAAACTGGTATAAAAAATATGTAAATGAAGATTAGTTTTTCAAATAATAAAGTTTTAGTCACTGGAGGTGCAGGGTTTATTGGGTCAAATTTATGCGAGTCTTTACTTGAAAAAGGAAACAAAGTCGTTTGTCTCGACAATTTTGCCACCGGTAAAAGAGAAAATTTAGAACAATTTTTAAAGGATTCTAATTTTACGCTAATTGAGGGAGACATTAGAAAATTAGAGGATTGCTTAATAGCAACCAAGGAGGTGGATTATGTTTTGCATCAGGCGGCATTAGGATCTGTGCCAAGATCTATTAAAGATCCTATCACATCCAATGATGTGAATGTGAGTGGGTTTTTAAATATGCTAGTAGCAGCTAGAGATAATAAGGTGAAAAGGTTTGTTTTTGCAGCGAGCTCATCCACCTATGGAGACTCAGAATCAATGCCAAAAGTTGAGAATATCATCGGAAAACCCTTATCTCCCTATGCTATTACAAAATATGTAAACGAATTGTACGCTGATATTTTCTCAAAAACGTATGGTCTAGAAACAATTGGCTTACGCTATTTTAATGTATTCGGCAGAAAGCAAGATCCAAACGGTGCTTATGCAGCAGTAATTCCAAAATTTGTTAGCCAATTAATGAATGGAGAATCGCCAGTTATTAATGGAGACGGTAATTACTCAAGAGATTTTACATACATTGATAATGTGATACAAGCGAATTTATTAAGTTTGGTTACAACCAATGAAAAAGCCATTAATACTGTGTATAATGTAGCCTATGGAGATCGTAATACGCTAAATGATTTGATGGGGTTCTTAAAAGAGTATTTATCTGAGTTCGATTCTAAAATTTCAAATGTAGCCGTTATTTACGGACCAAATAGAGCAGGTGATATTCCACATTCACATGCTAGTGTAGCTAAAGCAAAAGAAAATTTAAATTATAGCCCACAGTTTACCCTGCAACAAGGTTTGAAAGAGGCTGTGAAATGGTATTGGAAAAATTTATAAAAAGTATGAAAAAAGATAAAATAGCAATCATTGGTTTAGGATATGTAGGTTTGCCATTAGCAAGACTCTTTGCAACAAAATATTCAGTAGTTGGATTTGATATCAATACTGACAGAATATCTGAATTAATGTCTGGTGTTGACTCTACCCTAGAGGTGGATAAAGAAACCTTACAATCAGTATTGATTGATGAAGATTCTGATTCAAATGGACTGTTTTGCACCAATGAGTTAAATAAAATCAAGGATTGTAATTACTACATTATTACAGTTCCAACACCAGTAGATAAAAATAACAGACCTATTTTAACTCCACTAATTAAAGCAAGTGAAACAGTAGGTGCCGTATTAAAAGAAGGAGATATCGTAATTTATGAATCTACTGTCTATCCAGGAGCTACAGAAGAAGATTGTGTTCCTGTACTAGAAAAGGAGTCTGGGCTTAGATTTAATGAAGATTTCTTTGCTGGGTATTCGCCAGAAAGAATCAACCCAGGAGATAAAGAACATACAGTTGAAAAGATACTAAAGGTTACATCTGGATCAACACCTGAAGTTGGAGAGAATGTGAATGATCTTTATAAATCTGTGATCACAGCAGGTACTCATTTGGCACCAACCATAAAAGTTGCTGAAGCATCTAAAGTAATTGAAAACTCTCAACGAGATATTAACATTGCATTTGTGAACGAATTAGCAAAAATCTTCAATCTTTTAGATATAAATACTCATGATGTATTGGAGGCAGCTGGCACAAAGTGGAATTTCCTTCGTTTTAAGCCAGGTTTAGTTGGAGGGCATTGTATTGGAGTTGATCCCTATTATTTAGCACAAAAGGCTCAAGAGAATGGATATCATCCTGAAATTATTTTAGCTGGACGAAGGTTAAATGATGGAATGGGAGATTATGTAGCTTCCGAGGTTGTGAAATGTATGATTAAGAAAAAGATACCTGTAAATGGTTCTAAAGTACTTGTTTTAGGAATCGCATTTAAAGAAAACTGTCCAGATGTAAGAAATACAAAAGCAGTAGATCTTATAAATGCTTTAAAAGATTATGGGATTAATATTATGATTCATGATCCTTGGGCAGATGAAGATGAAGTAATGCACGAATATGGATTAGAATCTTTAAAATCTATACCCAATGAAAAGTTTGATGCGGTTGTTTTAACTGTTTCTCATAATAAATTTAAAGATCTCGATTTATTATCATTAAAAAACGAGAATGCTATAATTTATGATGTTAAAAACTTTCTAGATAATAGTTTAGTTGATGCACATTTATAAAAATAAAAGAATTTTTGTAGCGATCACATTATTTTGAGGTAATAAAAAAACACTTGAAAACACCTATTATCTTTAATGGACGAAATCAATATAAGACATATAATCTCACAAAAATGGGCTTTAAACACAATCAAATAGTTAAGCTAACATAATTTAAAATGTTATGAAAAAAAATATAATTTGGATATTGTGCGACTCAGTAAGAGTTTATAAAACTGATTCTGATGAGAGGGGCAGACTAGATGTGATGGATACGTTTGCAAAGGAATCTGTTGATTTTCGTACTGCTGTAACTTCAGCTCCTAGTACTGTAATGTCGATTAGTTCAATGATAACTGGTATTCCTGCTCCATATCAAAGCATGAGTTATAATGATTTCTCATTTTTAGATGGGGAGATAGATTCATTTCCAAATATATTGAGAGAAAAAGCTGGGTATGATACATATGGAATGTTTTTTTGGCCAGATGGAAGAAATTTCCTTGGACCAATCTGGGGTGACAGATGTGAAGAGTATTGGGATGAAGATTTAAAAAATAGAAGGAATGAATTTTGGAGTAATGATGATCAAATTAATTTATTCAAAAGATTTATTAAAGATAGAAGCTCTAACTCTAAGCCATTCTTTTCCTGGCTTCATTTGAATTGTAGGAATGATACAGATTTATCACAAAAAGTTGATAGATTATTTACATATTTAAAATCGAATAATTTATGGGATGATTATATTATTGTTTTAAATTCGGATCACGGATACCCCGATGTCAATAGAGGGATTTCATATTATGATAAGCAAAAATTTGGTCACGATTTAATTATGTCTGATGACAATATACTTGCTCCACAACTATTAAAATTACCTGGAGTAACTCCGTCAAGAGTGGATGAAGTTATATCTACACTAGATATAGCACCAACAATATTAGACTACCTTGGATTAAATGAGAATTGGGATTTGTCTAAATATGTAGGTTCTGGCAGGTCTTTGTTCAAGAATTTAAAAAGGGGAACAGTTGATCATAAAGACTTTTGTAGAGTAGATAATCGCTTTCTTTTTCAAAGAAATGGGGTTTCTGTATTAAGAAATAACAGGTATAAATATATTAAATATGTTGATGAAAATCGAGAGGAATTTTATGATATTTCTTTGGATGAATTTGAGAAAAATAATTCAATATTAAATCCTGAATACTTTAAAACTATAGAGTTATTTCGTGATGAATATATTAATCAAAATAATGAAATTATAAATTTTCATGTTTCAAGAATTAGCAAGATAATTGATTCTATGAATATTGAAAAAAGTAAAGCTTATTTTATTGGAGATAATACTTTAAATTTTTGTATTACAACAAGAGGTATCAATAAACTAAATAAATTATCAGTAGATTCTAATTTAAATAAATTAAACAATATAAACGAGTTTAAAAATTTTATTATTGGATTAATTAATTATAAAGATTTAAATAAAAATGAAACTATAAATTTATTTGTTTTCCCTGTTTCTAAAGATCACCATTTGAATAGATTACTAGAACGGAATTCTAAATCACTAAAAATCAATGGAGTTAAGATTCATATAGTTGATTATAATTTCAATTATATTGAAAATACACGAACTGTATTACTTCGTAAAATATATTCTAAACCAAAAGTTTATTATTATAAATTCAAGCACGATCCTAAAACAGCTTTTATTAATCTTTTTCTTGA
>CAJWAC010000080.1 GCA_913020555.1 uncultured Polaribacter sp.
ACGACCCTTCTAGAAATTATAAAGAGTATACTAAATAATCTAAAAGTAAATAAATCAATTTGAGTATGTAACTAACTCTAAGATTTCTGTATACTTTAAATACCCAATCAATACTTAGACTGATTTATAAAAAAGTTGTCCTATAAATTCTTTTGCTTAAAAGAGCCTTTTCTGCTGTCTTAAATCAACTTTCTTATTCTCTTAAAACACTCCTTACAAAAGTTTTATTGTAGAAAATAAATGTACTTTAAAATACTTCACAAGATTTAACGCTACTTAGTTGCACTACACTTATTAATTTTTAAATTTGTTTGACAGATACTATATAGAAAAATTAAAGACCTTAATAGAATGATAACAGTAGAAAATATTTCTAAAAAATATGGCGACTTTACAGCATTAAAAGATCTGTCATTTGAGGTAAAAGCTGGAGAAATACTCTGTTTACTTGGTGCAAACGGAGCTGGAAAATCTACCACCATTAATATATTATTAAATTTTATAAAACCTACATCTGGAATTTCAAAAATAAACGAGGTAGATGTGTTAAAAAATCCTTTAAAAACAAAGGGTTTTTTAACGTATATTCCTGAAAATTTAATGCTATATCCGACGTTTAACGCCGTTGAAAATTTAGATTACTTTACCAGACTTTCAGGAAAAAAATTCAATTCTAAAGAATTAGAACAGATTTTACTAGAAGCTGGATTGGAACATGGTGCTCACCAGAAAAGAATAAGCACTTTCTCTAAAGGTATGCGCCAAAAAGTGGGCATAGCCCTTGCCATTGCAAAAGATTCAAAAGTTTTATTATTAGATGAGCCTACATCTGGATTGGATCCAAAATCGAGTAATGAATTTATTTCTTTATTAACAAAAATGAAAAATAATGGAGTGGCAGTGCTCATGGCAACTCATGATTTATTTAGAGCCAAACAAGTTGGTACGCATATAGGCATAATGCGCTCTGGAATACTTGAAAACTATTCTAAATCTTCAAATTTTTCGTTAAAAGAGCTAGAGTCTGTTTATCTTGATATCATGAACTTCAAAAATGTAAATTAATATGTTAGTTATAATTCTTAAAGAACTTAAAGAATTAATAAGAGACGGACGTATTAAAATTGCAGCTATTATTTTGTTAATTCTATTACTAATTGCAGTAATTACAGGTTTTTTTCAGTACGAAAAAAGTAGTCATCAACATCAAGAATCTACTTCAAAAGAAAGATCTATATGGGAATCTCAAAAAGCAAAAAATCCACACGCTGCAGCGCATTACGGTACGTATGTTTTTAAACCAAAATTCGCCTTATCATTATTTGATTATGGAATAACAAACTATACAGGAAATTCTATATTTATTGAAGCTCATAAAAAAAATAATGCTTCATTTAGTGAAGCTTCCGACCAAACAAGTCTGGCACGTTTTGGAACACTATCTATCAACTTTGTTTTACTTTATTTATTTCCTTTAATTATTATTTTAATTGGTTACAATACGTATACCAAAGAAATAGAAAGTCAAACATATTTACTATTAAAAAGTCAAGGAATTCATCCTATAAAATTAGTAATTGGAAAATGGTTTGCTGTATTTTTTCCTGTTTTTATGTTAACTACAATCGTCTTTTTAGTTCTTGGAACCATACTCTCTCAAATAAATCATTTGGAGTTTTTTAGTTGGATTAGCATTTGGACCTTATTGGGTATTTATTTGCTCTATTATTTTATTATTACAAGTTTAACTGTTTTGATTTCTATGTGGAGTAAATCTTCTGGCATTTCTCTTGTAAGTAGCTTATTCATCTGGATTTCATTTAGTTTTATAACTCCTAAAATCGCAACAAATTTTGCAAATATTAAAAATCCATATCCATCAAAGTCAGCATTTAATGCTAAAATTGAGAAGGATAAAAAAAATGGATTAGATGGTCATAACCCATGGAATGAGGCTGCAAAAAAACTAGAAATAGAAACTTTAAATAAATATGGCGTTGATAGTATTGAAAAATTACCATTTAATTATGTTGGCTATAGAATGCAAAAAGGAGAAGAACACGAAGCTGAAATTTACAAAAAGAACTATGCTAAGCTGAAACAAATTGCTTTAAAACAAAATAATAGTTATAAACGTTTAGCCTATCTATCTCCCTTTATTTCATTGCGCTTTTTATCTATGGATATCGCAAATTCAAGTGATAATTTACATTGGAAATTCACTGAAGAAGTTGAAAAATATCGAATACAAAAACAAAAATTCTTAAATGATGACATCAAAGACAATTCAATCATTGGCGAAAGAGGGTATACAATGAGTTCTGAAAAATTCAAAAAACTACCAAAATTCAGTTTTACCCCACCTCCTCTTTTAGAAATATTAAAAGACAACAAACAAGGCTTATTGTTTTTGACTCTGTGGCTAATAATCCCTTTTATTGGCTTATTTGTCAGTGCAAAAAAAATCTAAAATATGTTTTTAACTATTCTATCCTACGAATTTAAATTACTCATTAGAAGTAAATGGCTATTGGTTTTATTTTTTATCATCATGCTTTTAATTGTTTTTGCTTCTCATAATGGAAACAAAAATGTAGAAAAACGAGTTTCAGATATTTCTGTAGTTCAGAGAGATTTTTCTGAAAAAGATAGTGTAATGCTAGCAACTCTTATAAAAATTGAAAAAGGTGAAAAAGTAGATGGACCTTATTGGAAATTACCTTCAGCACCAATGACAATTGGAAATAGATATCCAAGATTGGCAATTATGCAGCCTGAATCTTTGTCTTTTATAGCCACTGGTCAAAGCGATATGTATACCCATTTTAAAAGTCCAAAAGTATATGGAAATAACTTTGCTCTAGACTACGCTGAAATGATAAACCCGGTGCAACTATTATTTGGGAATTTTGATATCGCATTTGTTCTAATCTATATTTTACCTTTATTAATTATTGCATTTACTTACAATATTTTATCTAAAGAGAAAGAATTAGGAACTTTAAGAATTATTGTTGCACAACCCATATCAACCTTTAGTTGGTTATTTCAGAAATTAGTTATCAGGTTCCTCTTTTTTAGTGCAATTACAACATTTATCTTGTGTGTTACAATTGTAATATTCTCTACAGAGGCTTTAGTAAATGTATTTGTTCTATTAGGGCTGTTTTTACTGGCTATTAGTTATTACTTATTTTGGTTTGTAATGGCGTTTATCGTAAATATTAAAATTAATGACTCATCTAAAAATGCATTAACGCTTGTTGGTTTATGGTTACTAATTGTTCTGGTTATTCCTGCCACCATTAATCAAATTGGCAACGCATTATACCCAATACCATCTCGTTTAAATATGATAAATGAAATTCGTGCTATAAAAAAAGAGAGTGAAGCTAAACAAGATGAAATTATGGATACCTATTTGCGCAATCATCCTGAATTAGCGCAAGGAAATGATAAAAAACAATTTGGATTTTGGCACAATTATTTTGCATCTGAAAAGGTAATGGAGGAAAAAACAGAACCTTTATTAAAAAAGTATGATTTACAGTTAAAGAAACAACAAAAGTTCATCATGGCTTTCCAATTTGCATCTCCTGCAATAATAGTGCAACAATCATTAAACAAAATTGCAGCTACATCAGAAATGCATTATAATGACTTTAAGAAACAAGTTTTTGAGTTTTCTAAACAATGGAGAAACTATCTAAAACCCATTTTGTTTCGTCAGGAAAAATTTACTGTCAAAAATTATTATGAATTGCCAAAGTTCTATTACCAGAATAGAATAAAACATCGCATTTGGCTGAATGTATTTATTCTTTTTTCAATAAATGGAATTATTTTATTGATTTTTGGAGGTAAAAATTAGCAAATAAATTACCCCATAGATTTTTAAAATTATTTAGCTAATATTGGAATGAATCTCTGTTTACCAATACTGAACATTCAATAACAGAAAAAAAACAGCAACTATTTATAAAGAATATCATTGCAATTACAAACAGATTTTGAGTGAGTATTTGAAAAAAAATCAATTAGAATATACAAAATGAACTAGTCTAAAAAAAATACCTATTTTAGTTACTTGCATTTTTCAATTCAACGTTTATGAAAACTAACTACTGGTATGAACGAATTCCGCATGCAGTAACCATGCTATTTATGATTATCGTTTTTGTCACTTTGTTAACCTACATTATACCTGCAGGTGAATTTAAACGAATTTTAATTGAAGGAAGAAATCGGGTTATTCCAGGTTCATACAGTATTATTCCAAGCAGTCCTATAGGTTTTTTAGAAATGTTTAAGGCCATTCCGTTAGGATTTAAAGCTGCCATAGAAGTGATGTTTGTAGTATTTTCTGGTGGAATTATGTTTGGAGTGATGGAAGAAACCAAAGCAATTGAAAACGCTGTAGGTACTTTTGTTCATAAAATTGGCCGAGAAAAAAAATACTTAGCAATTGTAATAATGACCTTTATTTACGGAGCTTTAGGTGTTTTTGTTGGATATGAGCACAACATTGCAATGATTCCTATTGCAGCAGTTGTAAGTTTAGCCCTTGGTGGCGATTTAATATTAGCAGCAGGAATATCTGTTGGAGCAGTAACTATTGGTTTTGGACTCTCTCCCATAAATCCATATACTGTTGGAATTGGCCATAAAATTGCAGAACTTCCTTTGTTTTCTGGTGCTTTATTGCGAAGTCTGTTATGCTTTTCTGCCTTAAGTTTTCTCGCTTATTATAATGTTCGCTATTTAAAAAAGATTTCTAAAAACCCAGAAAATAGCCTTGGAAAAAATTTAAATGAAGATGGAATTGTACTTTCTAAACCATTATCAGAATATACAATTTCCATAAATAATTGGTTGGTAGTAATTGCTTTTTTTGTGGGGCTTACAGCTATTCTATATGGTGTTTTTAACTGGAATTGGTATATAAATGAAATATCTGCCATCTTTTTAATGGTGGCAATATCTACTGGATTAATAGCTGGAATGAAAGGAACAAGCATCAGTGAAACAGTCTTAAAATCTGTATCTTATGTTGCTCCTGGTGCGTTTATGGTAGGTTTTGCTACCACAATTAAAGTATTAATGGAAATGGGACATATCAGCGATACTATTTCTTTTCATTTATCAGAAGTTTTAAAAACACTACCTCTATATCTGTCTGCAGTAGGAATGTCTATTTCTCAAAGTATTATTAACTTTTTTATTCCATCTGGAAGCGGACAAGCATTGGCCACATTACCTGTTATGCTTCCGCTAGGAGAGGTAATTGGCCTAACAAGACAAACTACTATTTTAGCATTTCAGATTGGTGATGGTATTTCAAATTTAATCAATCCAACACTTGGTGGGTTAATTGCAATGCTAAGCATGTGCAGAGTTCCTTTAGATAAATGGTTGCGGTTTATTTTTCCTGTAACAATAATTGTATTTTTGCTTTCAGCTATTACATTAATTATAGCAGTAACTATTGGTTATCAATAATATGAATGTAGAAGATATTTTAGCAAAACTAGTTAGTTTTCCAGTTTTAGGCGGAGAAAGTAATTTAGAAATTATTCATTGGATTAAAAATTATGTTGAGGATTTTGGTTTAATAACTACCTTAGTACCAAATAATGAAGGAACGAAAGCCTCTTTGCATTGTAGAATTGGTCCATCAGTTGACGGTGGGCTTATATTATCAGGGCACACGGATGTAGTTCCTGTAAAAGGTCAGATTTGGGATACAGATCCATTTACACTTGTAAAAAAAGACGATAAGTTATTTGCTAGAGGAAGTGCAGATATGAAAGGTTATATTGCATGCTGTTTAGCTGTATTGCCTACTTTGATTAAGGCTGAATTAAAAAAACCCATCTATTTTGCTTTTAGTTATGATGAAGAGATTGGCTGTTTAGCAGCGCCAGAACTTATAAGTCATATCAAAAAAACATATCCTGAAAAAGCAAAATATGCCATTATTGGTGAACCTTCATCTTTAGAACCTGTTATTGGAAAAAAAGGAGTTTGTTATGTACAAACGGAAGTAAATGGCTCAGCGGGTCATAGTAGCGGAATTCATAAAGAAATAAGTGCCATTCACGAAAGCACTCGACTTATTATGTGGCTAGAAAACAAAATGCAAAAACTATCTAAAGCCAAACAAGATCCCCGATTTGAACCTCCACACTCTACCTTACATGTAGGACAAATAAATGGTGGTGTTGCTACCAATATTGTGGCAGATTACACTTGTTTTGAGTGGGACGTAAGAGTCATTCCAACCGATGACATTCAAACTATTTTTGATGAATTTTTTGAGTTTTGTAAAGAACGAGAAGTCAAGGTAAGAAAACTATTTCCAAATTTTAAAATTACCAACACCTTGTTACATCCTCCTGTTCCTGCCCTAAATACTAAAGAAACAGATGATATTGTTGCTCTTACTCAAAGAATATCTAGGTGTAATACTTGGAGAACTGTTGCCTATGCTGCGGAGGCTGGACAATTTCATGAAGCTGGTTACCAAAGCATTATTTGTGGTCCAGGTTCTATAGAACAAGCGCATCGTGCAAATGAATTTACAACACAAAATCAACTTGATAAATGTGTGAATATGTTAAAAAGATTGATTGAAGAATTTTCAATCTAAAAAAGATTTTAGGGCATGTTTATTGTAAAATTATTTTAAAAAAGTCTCATATAAAAAAGTAAAAAAAACTTTTTTAACCTTTTCAATCTTGAATTGCACCAATTAAAAAGAGTCAACTTTATCACTATACATTGTTAGGATAAAAAATATTATCCAGAGCTATATCAAACTCATTAATATCAGCAATATTAGAAATTGGTGCAAAGAAATTAAGACCAATCTTTTTACAATCTTGTCTACAGTTTGATAAAAAACGATCATAAAATCCTTTTCCATACCCAACTCTATAATGTTGTTTATCAGAAATTAATAGCGGCACAAAAACCAAATCTAATGCTGTTTCAAAAACCGGTTTTGCATTTACTGGTTCTGGAACACCAAATTTATTAAATGCTAATTCTGTGTTTTTTTCAAAGTAAAAATGAGACAATGTATTTGTATTAAAGTTACATTTACTTACTACAATCTTTTTATGATGTTCTCTAAAATAATTGATGATTGGAAGAGTGTCAATCTCTTTAAATTTCTCTAAAGTTAAGAATACGTGTACATGCTGTATTTTAGAGATATCCAAATTATAGATTTGTTGATATATATTTTCTTGTAACTTTTGAATCTCCTCAGAAGTCAAATCGTTACGTTTTTGTTTGTATTGCTTTCTTAAAATTGATTTTATCATCTACCCAAAAATTAGGAAAATCTATCCACAGCAAAAGGATAAATATTCAAGGAATACTTTTTGTCACTAATAATTTCAGAAACTAATTTACCTGTTGCAGGCCCTAAACTCCACCCCATCATTGCATGACCTGTTGCAAAAGTTACATTTTTACACTTAGAAGATTTGCCAATATATGGCAATCCATCAGGAGAAAGTGGCCTTAAACCACATTTTGCTGCTTCTTTTTCTTTTGGTGTTATTTTTAAATCTGAATAATATTTTTCTGCAGCTTTCGCAATTGCCAGAACTCTTTTTGTATTTATATTATGATTGATTCCACCAATCTCCATAGTTCCTGCAAAACGTGTAAATCCATCCATAGGTGTTACTGCCACTTTTGCTTCCATTAAAATAGTTGGAATTTTAATATTTGATTCTTTATCTAAATTGATACTATACCCCTTTCCTGCTTGAATTGGAATGTTGATACCTAATTTTTTAGCAAAATTTTGAGACCAAGCTCCAGTTGCTAAAACAAATTCATCCGATTTTATATCTAAATTTGTAGTTTTAATTGAGGTTACTTTATTGCCTGAAATCGTTACATCTAAAACCTCTTCATTGCTCAAAATACTTACTCCGTTTTGCTTTAAATAACTTTTAATTTGCTGCATAAAATTATTTGGAGTCATGTGTGCATCAGAATGATAATAGACAGCTCCTTTTACATTTAAACCAGCATTAGGCTCTAAATTTTGAACTTCTACTTTTGATAAATTTTCAACTTTTAAACCTTCTTTTATTGCTCTTTGGCCAACTTTCCATTCTTCTTCTCCCGCTTTATCAGTTTGATAACACATCAACAAACCTTTATGTTGATGAAAAAAATTAAACTCTTGCGCATTTTTCATTTCCTGATACAGCTCTCTACTCAACAAATTAATATCTTTAAGAACGGGAATTGCCTTTTCTACTTTTTTTGCTGTAGCTGATTTTTTAAAAGCCAAACTCCATTTTAGAAAATCATAATTTAATCTTGGTTTTACATAAAATGGGCTTGAAGAATTGAACATCCATTTTATACCTTTATTAATTATTCCTGGCGCTGCCAAAGAAATAATATGGCTTGGCGTTATATAACCCGCATTTACATGGGATGCTCCAGAACTGTAATTAGACTTGTCGATAACAGTTACTTTATGGCCCTCTTTCTGCAAATAATATGCAGCACATAAACCCATAATTCCACCTCCAATAATGATAACACTTTTACTCATTTAAAAGTTATTTTTTATTTAATACATCTACAGTTATAATTCTAAAAGTATTTGAATTTACAGTTATTCTCATATTTTTAGCTTTATTCGAAATATAAAAATTCTTTCCTTTTTTATTAAAAAAAGCTATCTCAGTTTCTTTGATTACATTTTTAATTAAAAGCTCGCTTTCTTTTTTTGAAAAACTTGATTCTAATTTTTTATTAATTCTTTCATAAACCAATTCTGTATAACAATGTTTTTCTAAAATTTTTTCTTTGATTTGATTCATAGGCTATATCACACTAAATCCATAAGCATAGGGGTCATCATTTGTATCAATAGTTATGGTATTTTGACCATAAATTTTTGCCCATCCTTTTATACTTGGCACAATTGCTTTTTGATTTCCAATTGTAGTTTCATTTTCAACTTTACCAATAAAAGTACTTCCTATAAAACTTTCATGAATATATTCATCTCCAACTTTCAGTTTTCCTTTTGCGTACAATTGAGCTAATCTTGCAGAAGTTCCTGTACCACAAGGACTTCTATCTATGGCTTTATCTCCATAAAAAACGGCATTTCTCCCATCTGAATTTTTATCTATTACATCACCTGTCCATAAAAGGTGTGTTACATTTTTAATTGATTCATTTTCTGGATGAATAAAACGATTTGAATATTTTTCATTAATCCTACCCCTTACAACTTGCGAATAATGAATGATCTTAGAAGCTGTAAAATCTTGAATTCCTGTAAAGTTTTTTTGAAGATCTATGATAGCATAAAAATTACCACCATAGGCAACATCAAAAGAAATGTCTCCTAATTCTGGGCATTCTATAGTTAAATTTTCAGCAGCTAAATAACTTTTAACATTGGTTAATTTTACCCATTCTACTTTTTTATTTTTTTCAGAATATTCAATTTCTACCAAACCTGCTGGAGCTTCCATTTTAATTTTCCCTGGTACTTTGGGTTTTATCAAACCTTCTTCAATAGCAATAGTTATTGTGCCAATTGTTCCATGACCACACATAGGTAAACAACCTGAAGTTTCAATGAATAAGACCGCAAAATCATTTTCTGGATTATGAGGCGGATACAAAATAGAACCACTCATCATGTCATGGCCTCTAGGTTCAAACATTAAACCTTTCCTTATCCAATCGAAGTCTTTTAAAAAATGAAGTCTTTTATCATTCATGGTTTTTCCAACCAATTCTGGTCCGCCTTTTTTAATAACTCTAACAGGGTTCCCGCAAGTGTGTGCATCAATACAAACAAAAGTGTGTTTATTCATTTTTAGTTCTGTTGATGTAGTTGTTTACTCTTTTTTCTAAAATTGCTAAAGTCACTGTTCCTTGTTCTAAAACAACTTCATGAAAATCTCTAATATCGAATTTCTCTTTTAATTCGTATTCTGCTTTTTTACGCAATTCTCTAATTTTGATTTCTCCAATTTTATATGATAATGCTTGTCCTGGCCAAGAAATATACCTGTCTGTTTCTGTATTAATTTCAAGAATAGAAAGTGCAGTATTTTCTGACATGTAGTTCACCACTTGCTCTCTTGTCCACCCTTTAGCATGAATTCCGGTATCTACCACCAATCTGCAGGCACGCCACATCTCATAAGTTAATTTTCCAAACTGCTCATAAGGAGTTGTGTACATATTCATTTCATCAGCTAAAAACTCTGAATATAAACCCCAACCTTCACCATAAGCAGATAAATACAAATCTTTACGAAATTGCGGAATGGAATCTCCTAATTCGTTATTTAAACTTCCTTGTAAATGATGGCCAGGAACAGCTTCATGGACTGTTAAAGCTGGTAAAGTATATAAAGTTCTACTTGGTAAATCATAAGTATTTACCCAATAATAACCAGGTTCTGTACTATTTTTTGAAGTTCCTATATAACGACCAGCAGTATATTTTGGTGCTATTGCTTCTGGAACTGGTGCAACACCGTAAGGTTTTCTAGGTAAATATCTAAAGAATTTTGGCAGTTGAGCATCTGCTCTTTTTGCAATATCTCTTGCTATGATTAACAATTCTTTAGGGGATTTTGCATAGAATTGTGAGTCTGTTCTTAAGAAATTAAAAAAGTCAGCAAAAGAACCTTTAAAATTTAATTCTTTTATGATTTTTTGCATTTCGGCTTTTATTCTTGCAACTTCTTTCAATCCAATTCTATGAATGTCATCTGCCGAATATTGGGTACTTGTTGTATAAAAATTGATTCTATTTTGATAATAATCCACTCCATTTGGTGTTTCGGAAACTCCTAATGATGTCCTTGTTTTTGGTAAATATTCTGTTTCAAAAAAAGTTTTAATTCTTTTGAATTCTTGGACAACCATCCCCTCTATTGCTTTTTTAGCTACTGTTAAAACTGAGTCTTTTTGCACTTTAGTTAAACTTGATGGTAAATTATTAAAAGGTTTGTAAAAAGGACTTTTATTAAAATCATTCACAATATGAACATTGTAAGTAGATTCATATCCTTTAAAAATAACTTTAGGCTGAGATACACCTTTCTTTAACCCTTCTCTTAAATTTTTAAAATGTTGATTTACAAAGTCTGGCAAACTATTTAATTTATTCAAATAGTTTTTTACTTGTAAATAATTATTCAGTGGTCTTATTTGATAATTTAAACTACTGTGAAAACCTGAATCTGATAATAACGGATTTAAAAAACGTTCGAATTTGTAAAAATCTATTTTATCTTGTAATATAAATTTTAATAATTCAGCTGAAATTTGTTCAGTTTCAGAAAGTTCATCCGTATTGATACAACCAAAATATTGCATTTGATCTTCAGCATATTTTGC
>CAJWAC010000081.1 GCA_913020555.1 uncultured Polaribacter sp.
GCATAAAACAAGACATTTCAAAAATCTGCGCTAAAGTGAAATATTATAAATACCCTTAGCTGCTCTATTCTCTATGCAACTAATAATAATGTTACAAAAGTCAGCAGCGTAGAGTGGTTGGCGCATATACCGGCCACCACCAGGTATAGGAAAAACCGGAACGTTCTTCATGAAACGAGCTAGCCATCCCAGATGTTTGCGATCAAACCATCCAAACATCAAATCATCAATTCATTTACTAATCAAACTATCAACACATCCTATTATACCATCAACATATCAAAACAACAAATCATTTTATCAAACCATCAACGCACTACCCTTCCTCATCAACATGTTAAACCATGGTAGTCATTTGCGAAATGGAAACACTCACAGTGTTTGCTCATTTGTTTGATAACATTTATTTATTTACATTTTATTAAAAAAGAGGGGCACTCGATAACTATTCGACTGCCCCCCAATATATACTGCTGGCATCTTAACGACGCAAGCCAAGATCTTTAACAATTGAACGGTACCGCTCAATATCTTTTGTTTTCAGATAATCAAGCAAGCTACGGCGCTTACCTACCAAAAGCTGCAAAGCTCTTTGTGTACCATAATCCTTGCGATTCTTCTTCATGTGTTCGGTTAGGTGGCTAATCCTATATGTGAAAAGTGCTACTTGCCCTTCAGCAGAACCCGTGTTCGTTTCTGCTCCACCATGCTTCTTAAAAAGCTTTTTTTTCTCTTTTGTATCTAAATACATTCCAATATTTTTTTAAATGATTTTTATGTATTTCAATGCTATCATTGAGGCGGCAAATATAGGTTTATTTTTTCTTTCGAGAAAAACTTTTTTTAATTAACTGCTTATGTTTAATGTTTGAAAACAAGGATTAAGTTATATCTACTTCAGGAAAATTTATAATGATTCTAATGATTATTTAATATTATCTTTTAGTAAAATTCTAATCATTTCTTGTGCGGATACTTTTCCTATGATTTTTATTTCGGATAGTGGGGTATTATCTCCAATTTCATAGGTAATTCCTGTAGCATTTAAACCATATAAAAACCAACCTTTAGACACTGGTTTTGTACTGTTTTTTGAGGACTCGTTTACTTTGTAATTTGGAATATTTTTTTCGATGTTAGTTAGCCAGTTCGAAACAAAATTGGGTAGTACAGTTCCTTTTCTTTTTTTATTGGTGTAAAAGACATCGTACCAAGTGGAATGAAAATCTAATCCTATTATCACTTTTGAATTGTATTTCTTTCTTTCTTTGGTGATATATTTAGTTACATATTTAATTTCTGGTTGATTATATTTAGACCAATCTCTATTTAAATCTACACCACCTGCATTATGCCTCCAATGTCCAAGATCTACACCATCAGGATTCAACAGAGGGAAGGCCAGTATCCTATATTTATTGAGGAAATCTGAAGAAATTTGTTCATTAATTATAGTTTTAATAAATTCTTGGAAAGCAAAATATCCTGTTACTTCAGGAGGATGTTGTCTAGTTAATAATACAATAATTGGCTTGTCCTTCTTATTTCCTTTGTAGATATCTAAAACAGTCAAATCTCTCCCTAGTCTAGATTTACCAATATTTTTTAACGTAATTAGGTTTTTATTTTCCTGAGTAATCTTAGTACACCAAGACATTACTTTAGATGAAGAGTGTATTTCCTGAGCAGCCAGTCTAGTCTTTTTAGGTGCAATATTTAGACTTATCAAATAATTTTTTTTTGAAGAGATAATATTACTAGAATCTAAAACTCTCCACTTATTGTTCTTTTTAATTTTTGGTGTGTATCGATGAGTAAATTTTTTTGGATATTGAAATTTTATATATATCTTTCTATTTACAGAAGCCCATATATCAAACGCATAATAAGCACTATTATTAATAGGAGTGTTTTCTGGCTCAATTATAGCTACTACGGTGCTGTCATTTACTCTTTTAAAATCATTCAATCGGGCACCATCGAACTCATTACTAGCAAAAACTCCCAATTCATTTAAAGCGAATGTTTTTTTTTGTTGAAATTTTATAGCTTTTTGAGTTGTATCTATGTAATTTTCAAATTGCACCTCTTTTACAAAGGCACAACTACTTAACAAGAGAGATAAGCAATAAATGAAAAATATAAGAACTCTGATATGATAATATTTAGATAAAAACAAAATTAATTTTATTTTCTAATAGGTAAATTCTGAATTAAATCAATGTAAAGATTCACTTGTTTTTTTAAGTCTTTCCTTTCGTAAATGGCATCTAAAAATCCGTGTTCTAAAACAAATTCAGATTTTTGAAAACCTTCTGGTAATTCTTTTCCTGTGGTATCTTTTACAACTCTTGGACCAGCAAAGGCAATTAATGCATTTGGTTCTGCAATATTAATGTCACCTAACATTGCATAAGAAGCTGTTGTTCCGCCTGTTGTCGGATCTGTACACAATGAAATATATGGCAATTTTACTTCTGCTAATTGAGCTAGTTTTGCTGATGTTTTAACCAATTGCATTAAAGAAAGTGAAGCTTCCATCATTCTAGCACCACCAGATTTAGAAATCATTAGAAATGGGAGTTTATTCTCGATAGCGTAATTAATTGCTCTTGCAATTTTCTCACCAACTACCGACCCCATAGATCCTCCAATAAACGCAAAATCCATTGCAGCAATTACAATATCTTTCCCTAAAGATTTTCCTACGGCAGTTCTTACAGCATCATTTAATTTTGTTTTTTTCTGAGCAGCTTTCAGTCTATCAGGGTATTTTTTAGTATCCTCAAATTTTAAAGGATCTTTAGATGTTAACCCTTCATTTATCTCTTTGAATTTATTTTCATCAAAAAATAACTCAAAGTATTCTTTACTCCCAATACGCACATGATAACCATCTTCAGGACTTACATACAAGTTCTTTTTTAACTCTTCTGTATCTATAATTTTACCACTTGGGGTTTTATACCAAAGCCCTTTAGGAGTATCTTTTTTTTCTTCTGTAGGAGTTTGAATCCCTTTATCAGTTCTTTTAAACCAAGCACTCATAGATTTATTTGTTTAAAATTTGTTGTTAGCATTCGTTTCTTTAAAAAAAGAACCGAATACAAATGTAAAAGAATTTTGTGAAGTATATGATTTAAACAAAAAAAAAGCATTCTGAAATTTTCAAAATGCTTTTCTAAAGAATATTTTTTAGTACTTATAATGTATCTACATTATTTAAATCTGCAAATGCTTGTTTTAAGCGTGTTTTAAAAGTTTCTTCACCTAAACGTAACCATTTTCTTGGATCATAAAACTTTTTGTTTGGTTGGTCTGCTCCGTCAGGATTACCAATTTGAGTTGCTAAATAGGCAGCTTTTTCTTGCATATAATCACGGATTCCTTCTGTAAAAGCAAATTGTAAATCGGTATCTATATTCATTTTAATTACTCCATAACCAATGGATTCTTGAATTTCTTCTTGAGTAGAACCTGATCCTCCGTGAAATACAAAATCGATATGATTTTCTTCAACTCCATATTTTTTGGTGATAAATTCCTGAGAATTCTTTAATATTTTTGGGGTTAACTTAACATTTCCTGGTTTGTAAACACCATGCACATTTCCAAAAGCGGCTGCAATTGTGAATTGAGGAGAAACTTTCATTAACTCTTCATAAGCATAAGCAACTTCTTCTGGTTGTGTGTACAATTTAGAAGCATCAACGTCAGAATTATCAACACCATCTTCTTCACCACCAGTAATACCCAACTCAATTTCTAAAGTCATACCCATTTTACTCATTCTAGCCAAGTATTCTTTACAGATTTCGATATTTTCTTCTAAAGGCTCTTCGGATAAATCTATCATATGAGAACTGTATAATGGCTTTCCAGTTTCAGTAAAATGTTTTTCTGAAGCATCTAATAAGCCATCAATCCAAGGTAACAATTTTTTTGCACAGTGGTCTGTGTGTAAAATAACAGGAACTCCATAAGCTAAGGCCAATTCATTCACATGTTTTGCGCCAGCAATACCACCAGCAATTGCAGCTTTTTGGTTTTCGTTTGATAAACCTTTACCTGCATTAAATTGTGCACCACCATTAGAAAATTGTATAATTACTGGTGAGTTAAGTTCTTTGGCAGTTTCTAAAACACTATTTATTGTATTAGAGCCAATTACGTTAACAGCTGGTAAGGCAAAGCCTTTTTCTTTTGCGTAGTTAAAAATTTCTTGAACTTCTTTTCCTGTGGCAACTCCAGGTTTAATATTATGACTCATTTTCTAATTTTTAAATTGATTAATTTTTTCAAAAATACTAAAAAATACTACGTTTTGATATTATGACAAGGTAATAAATAACGAAAACGATATCTTTAAAAAGGATAATTGATACCAATATTGTAAACAGCACTATTAAAATTGTAGTTTCTAAACCATTTGTTTTCTTCTAAATAAGGTTCGTAAGTTTTAAACCCAACATCTAAACGAATAATTAAGACGCTAAAGTCTAACCTTGCACCAAAACCTGAACCAACAGCAATATTTTTTAAGGATGAAAGTCCAGTAAATTTGGCATCATTTTCTACAAAACTAGATCCGGAAATATCCCAGATATTTCCTGCATCTATAAATAGCGCACCTTTTAATTTGCTAACAACATCAAACCTGTATTCTGCACTTGTTAAAAATTTAAAGTTACCTATATTAAACTCTAAACCAGAATTTCTAGTTCCCGGGCCTAATTCGTAAGTCTGCCAAGCTCTAATATCATTAGATCCACCAGCAAAATAACTTTTTGTAAATGGTATGTCAGAATTATCATATGTAACAATTGCACCTATAAAAGATCTAAATCCGAAAACTGAGTTTCCAGATCCTAAAGACCAAAATTTCTTATATTCTAAATCGGCTTTAAAATACTGAGCTAAAGGAATATTTAAAAATGTCTTTTTATTATTACTGTTTGTTTTATCTGATAAAAGGCCTAGTATATTTCCAGAATTAGCAAGTCTGAATCTTAAAAACGAAAAATTGTTATCACTAAAACTTGTTTGTCCATTATATGTGTAAGTATACGCTATAGTTGGAATTAAGAAATCTGAAGTAATGATATTGAATCTATTTAGAATATTTTGATTATCATTATATTCGGTTGGATTTGAATTTTGGAAACTGCCATCATCTGATACCTCCTCCATGAAAGTTACCGCTTCTGATACCTGAGTTTCATCTTCTGGTAATGGATAAAAGTTTTCACCACTTACATCATCATATATTTTAGCAATGTTATTTATTTTTTGAAATTCAGAATTATAAATTGTAAAATAACTATTCACATTTAAATTTTGAATGTATTGTGTATTTAGAACTTCTAATTGAATGGTTTTATTAGGATTATATTGCCATTTGTAATCGGTTAAAAAAGTGAAAGTTTGCCTATCTAAACCAATGTTTCTTTGTAAGCTTGTACCTAATGAAAAATAAGTTTTTGGAGACATTTCTTTAGGAACAAGTTTACTTAATCCAAAAGGAACTACAAATCTTGGTATTTCTACTGATGCATCTGCGCCAATTTCCCATCCAGGTCCAGTGCTTGAATTGAACCAAGAGCCTAAAAGTGATAATTTTAATAGTTCTGTACCTTTAAATGTATTTCTATTAGTTAAAGAAAATTTTGCTGATGTCCCTATATTTCTGATATTGGAATGTGTTAATTCAGTTTCAAAACCAAGCGAATATTTTTCTAATGGAGATAAAAGTATGTCCATTTTTAATTCATTGTCAGAGCCATCAATTAAAGAAAAATTAATATTTGTAGATTTAAAATTTTGTAAGGACTTTAAATGTTTTCTAGTTAAACTTACTAAGGTATCTCTGTAAATTTCATTTGGTTTTAAAAATATTGATTGTGATAGGTATTTAGTATTGTATTTTACTTTGTTATGTGCTAAGAAATTAACATTTTTATAAGAGATAGAGTCTTTAATAGGACTTGATTTATTTGTGAAAGAGTAATCTGTGAATACATTTACTTCTTTAATAGTATGCACTTTGTATGGTTTTTCTTGGTATTGTCCGTCTTTTTCTATTAACCTATTTGCAGACATAATAAAATCTACATTGGTTTTGTAGTCGTTTCTTCTAATATCAACATAAAAGCCTAAAGCTGATTCTGTGAAATTATAAATTCCATTATTTCGAAATAATTTTACAACTTTGGCAGCCTCTTTTCTGAACATTTCATCTTTGTATTGATCTCCCGTTTTTAATAAGCTCTCTAGCTTTGAATTCTTGTAAATTGAGTCTAAAACTTCAGATTCTATTTTAATATTTATAGAGTCTAAAGTTGTAGCTTTTCCTTTATCTATAAAATATGTAACTGTTGCTTTTTTATTTACTGAATCTCTTGATATTTTTGGTGTTACGGTTGATTTAAAAAATCCTTGGGTTTTATAAAACGCCCATAAATTATCAGCCGTATTTTTTACTTTGAGCTCGTTTACTATCTGTGGAGTTTGAAAATTTAAGAACCATTTATTTAAGTTGATAAATGAATTTGCATAAGCAATACTTTGTTTTTCTGAAAATATTGTTTTCACAAATTTATAGGAGCCCTTATTTTTATCAGCCCACTCACTTGGGTTTTTGGGATAATCATAATTTCCTAAATTATGCAGATATAAACCTATAGGAATTCCTACAAAACGGGGATTTGGTTTTTGTAAAATGTATTTTTGTAAATCGGTACCTTTGGTTTTTGTACTATCGATAAATATTATATTTTTAACGAGCAAATTTTCCCCATCAGTTACATGTTTGGTAGAATTACAGGCAACTAAAAAGGCGATAAATAAAAAATAGAACGAAAGTTTTTTCATTATTTTAGCACTCCAAAGGAAATCAAAAATAGTATTTTTCAACGGTTTATTTTCATTTAGTATCAATTAATGGCTATCTCTAAAAATCAATTAAAAACCATAACAGGTTTATCTCAAAAAAAGTACAGACAAAAACATCAATTATTTATTGCTGAAGGTGTAAAGGTAATTCATGAAATTTTGAATTCGTCATTTGAATTAGATACAATTTTTGCTTTAGATGATTTCAAAACTTCAATTTCTGAAAAATATATAGTTCGAATTTCAGAGAAAGAGTTACTTAAAATTAGTAATTTAAAATCACCTAATAAGGTTTTAGGTTTATTTAGGATTCCTGAGGAAAAACCTATAATAAATGAAGGGTTAATTGTTGTTTTAGATGCTATAAATGATCCTGGAAATTTAGGTACTATTATTCGTTTGTGTGATTGGTTTGGAGTACAACAATTAATTTGCTCTAAAGATACGGTAGATTGTTATAATCAAAAAGTGGTGCAAGCGAGCATGGGCTCGTTAACTAGAATTTCTATAAAATATACAGACTTAGAAAATTATTTAAAAGATAATATATTGCCAACCTTTATTGCTGATATGGATGGAGCAAATATCTATCAATCTAATTTGCCAAAGGAAGCTATCTTAATTATGGGTAACGAAGCAAATGGGGTTTCTGAAAAGATAAAAATGGTAGCTGAAAATAAAATTTCAATTCCAAGATTTGGTGATATTCAAAAAACTGAAAGTTTAAACGTTGCTACTGCAACAGCTATTTTATTAAGCGAATTTAAAAGAGGTATTTAGTTTAATGTAAAGTTTGAGTGCTATCATTTTTTACTCAAAAGCAAAATTTAAGAAAACACCACGAGTTCCCATGAAGTTTACGGGAGATGTCCATTGGCTGTTAGGATCATCATCATATTTTATCTCATTATTAATAGCAAAAACTCCACGAATTGAAGGAGAAAACTTAAAGAAATATAAGTAAATATCAATTCCCATACCAACTTCATACATAAAATTGCTTGTTTTCATTCTAAACTGTCCAGCTGAATTATCATCTTGGTTCCTTTCGTTACTTGAAAAATTATGATCATAAGAAATGCCAGCCAATATATAAGGGCGGATGTTTTTGTACCTGTCTGTGCTAAATTTTAAAACTGCAGGAATGTGTAAATAAGTAGATCCAATTTCTCTTATACTATCTCTAGGATTTGAAGTTGTTTTTAAATGATTAAATATTATTTTTTTAGAATTTGTCATTAATCCTGGCTCAAATCTTAAGCTTAAATTTTTATGAAAACGATATTCAGCGATTAAACCAACATTAAATCCTGCGGTTGGTTCTACGGTAATATCAGCACCAAAAACATTACTATTTCTAATATTTACTTTAAAATCATTTTGATTTAAGCCGAGATAAAAACCATAATGTATTTTTCTGTCATCAAAAGTTGGTAAATTTTCTACACGCTCTCTTTGTGCAAAGAATGCTGTAGAAATTGTCAGAAAAAAACCAAATAGAAGAGCGTTTTTAATCATTTTATTTACTTGCAGTATAAATTGTGGCAACCCCAAAAGTTACAGGGTTATCTTTTGTATGTGTAAACCCATTTTTTTGTAAAATATTGTTGAACGCTTTTCCAAAAGGAAAAGAATTTGCAGATGCTGATAAATATGAATAGGCATCTTTATCTTTAGAAAATAATTTGCCTACAATTGGTAAAAAAAGGTTAGTGTATAATTTATAACCTTGTTTAAACGGGAATTTTACGGGATTTGAAGTTTCTAAGATAACTAATACTCCTGTTGGTTTTAAAACACGAGCAATCTCTGTTAAGCCTTTATTTAAGTTCGCAAAATTACGCACGCCAAAAGAAACAGTAATAGCATCAAAAGTATTGTCATCAAAAGGCATAGCTTCAGAATCACCAACAATCATTTCTATTTTATCTGAAAGATTTGCTTTGGAGATTTTTTGTTTTCCGACTTCTAGCATTCCGGCGGAAATGTCTAAACCAACAATTCTATCAGGATTTAAAGCAGCCATCATTAAAGCTAAATCTCCTGTTCCAGTAGCAATATCTAAAATTTGTTTAGGCTTATTTTCACCAACAATCTCAACTACTTTTTTACGCCATTTTACATCAATTCCTAAAGAAATTACTCTGTTTAATCCATCGTAATTGCTGGAAATATTATCAAACATTTGAGCAACTTGCTCTTTTTTACCAAGTTTAGAATCCTTGTATGGGTTTATTTTTTCTGCTGACATTTTTTATCCGTTAATTGCTACAACTTCATTGATTTGATTTGGTAACATTTCTTTGAGTAAAGTTTCAATTCCATTTTTTAAAGTTGCCGTAGAAGATGGGCAGCCACTGCAAGCACCTTGTAAAATTACACTTACAATTTTATTTTGTTCGTCATAAGATCTAAAAGCAATATTACCTCCATCACCAGCAACAGCAGGTTTTATATATTCGTCTAAAATATCTACAATTTGTGCAGGTATTCCTTCAAGTTTTACTTTAGGAATAATTTTTTCATCTGTTTTATTGGACGAAACCTCATTAGGCAGTTCTTTAATGATTGTTTTTCCTTCCAACAAATATTCACGAATAAAGCTTCTAACTTCTGCAAAAACTTCATTCCATTCTAACATAGCGTATTTGGTAATTGAAATATAATTATCTGAGATAAATACTTCTTTTACAAACGGGAAGTTGAAAATAGCTTGTGCCAATGGAGAAGATTTACTGGCTTCTTCTATGTTTTTAAATTCAACATCGGTTTGTGTTAAGGCTTTGTTTGTACCAAACTTCATTACTGCTGGGTTTGGTGTAGCTTCAGCATAAACTTCAACAGCTTCCTTTTTTGTTGATGAAACTTCTTCTTTAACCACAATATTGCCATCTGCTATATATGCCTCAATTTGTTCTCTAACTTCTTCTTGGACATCTATCCATTGTACAATATCAAAGCGTTGAATTGCAATAAAATTTGCAGTAATAAAAATCTTTTTTACAAAAGGTAAATAAAATAATTGTTGTGCTAAGGGTGAGTTTTTGGCTTCATCTATATTCGAGAATTCATAACTACCACCATTAATTAAAATTTTTGTGCTATTAAATTTTAAGATGGTTTCGTTTGTTGTTTCTTGTATAGTAATATTAGTCTCTTGCATAATCATTAAAATAAATTGCAAAATTACGCCAAAAAACTGAATTGCAATAAAAAAGACCTTGTATGTTTTGTAAATACAAGGTCTTTAGTTTAGATGTCTGCAATTATAAACTGATGGATACAGTCGCGGTAAAAACGCGATTATCAATATTTAAACTTGCTGGATCTACATTGAATCCAGGATAAAAATTGTAGTTTGCTGTTCTGTTATTATTTGTGTAGGCAAGATCTACTTTAAAGACACCAAAATTATAACCGCCACCAAAAGAATATCCTTCAACATCACTAAAATTAGTAATGCTGTCATTATCTAGATTATTTGTAATAAATGGAGTTTGTTCATAATTGTAACCACCTCTAATACTAAAATTATCAAAACGCCATTCAGTACCAATATTATAATTGTGTGTGTTTCTCAATCTATTTTGATAAAATTGATTTTCGTTTGTAAAAACCCCGTTAGAAAATTTTATATTTCTATAATTTCTATGGGTATAATCTAAACTCAACAAACCATTTTTTCCAAAAATAAAAGCAGCGCTTCCGGTAAGTTTACTCGGAGTTCTTAAACTGTAATTAATCCATTGAAAATCATTATACTCTGTAAATGAATCTTCATTTCCTGGATAATAAATAGTATCACCTATATCTATGTTGCTATCTTGGTTGTAATTTGTTTCTTGATTGATTTCAGTGTACCAAGTTGGTGTTTGGTAAGATGCACCAAACCTAAAACTTTTATGCAGTTTATAAATGAATCCTAAATTCCCTGAAAAACCATTACCCGTAGTTAAGTTGTCTTGAAATAACTCTACATCTAGTATATTTCCATCAGCATCACTATTTAATTCCGTCAAAATCGATTGCTGAAAAAAGTTTAAATCATAAAAGTTTAAACTTAAACCTATATGTAACTTTTTTTGATGAACCGCAGAAACTGCAAAACTCAATTCTGAAATATCTCCATTGTAATTATTATCAAAAAATTGACCGTTTGTAAAGTCATATGTATTTGAGTCTCTTGGGTTACTATCAAATCTGGTTACCGCTTCATTTCCGCCAGCAGAAAAGTCGTTGGAAAAATCTTTTGCGATTCTATAATTGAAACCAATTGCAAATTTGCTCCAATCTTTACTTTGTATGTCATC
>CAJWAC010000082.1 GCA_913020555.1 uncultured Polaribacter sp.
GGTAAAATTAATTTGGCTACAAATACCATTATTACAAGTGATGGACTTCGAATTTTTCTCGATTTGAATGATAATGGGAGTTACGATACAAATTCTACAGGTGGCATAGAACCTTCTATAATATCTAATGAGAATGACTCCTATGTATTTAGAAACTTATCTATTGGAACGTATAATTTAAGAATAGTTTTACCTGAAGGATTTAGAATTGTAGGAGGTGTTGATAATTTTTCTTCAATTCCGATTACTTTTGATGGAACTCCATTGAATGTTGATATTAATATTGAAACTTATTAAAAAGATGAAGAATAGAAAATTTATAGTTACGTTATTTTTGACATTAATAAGTGTTGTTTTTGTTGGTCAAAATTTAGTTGAGTTTGATAAATCATCTGCTGTTGAAAATGCACTTAAGGGTTTATCTACTGATATTTCAGAAAATTGGGCAGTCGTTGCTACGCCCCAAAGAGACATAAACGATAAAAAAAGTGTTGGAGGAGTGCTATTTTACCGATTAGCTGAAGGAAAATGGAATTTATTTCAAGAAATCTATCCAAATGATTTGAATGCTTTAAATAATTTTGGAACAAAAGTTTCTATAGACGGTAATACAGCAGTTATTTCATCTATTGGAGATCATGAAAATGGACTTTTCTCTGGAGCCGTTTATGTTTATGAGTTTAATTACGATGACCAAACTTGGGAAAGAATAGTTAAATTAAAAAGTTCGGATGCTGCTCTAGGAGACAAATTTGGTCAATCACTTGAAATTAAAAATGGAATTATTGTTGTTGGAGCTTTAAATAGTAACGGCGCTAATTTAAAAACCGGAGCAGCTTATGTTTTTGAGAAAGTAAATAATGAATGGATTGAATCTAGCAAAATTTATGCTGATACAGGTAAATCAAACAGTTTTTTTGGTTTTAGTATTTCTATTTTAGATAGCAAACATATCGCTGTTGGTGCATACAATGATGATGGAAATAAAGAAAGATCAGGAGCAGTTTATATTTTTAAGAAAAGCGATAATAGTTGGAATCAATCTGTTAAAATTTATGATGAAAATGGTTTTTCCAGTGATTTATTTGGTTATAGTTTAACTTCAATGCCTAGTCTTTTATTTAATAATAATTCATCAAAATTTGAAGGAATATTATATATTGGAGCTCCAGGTACAAATGATAATGATTTACAAACAGGGGCAGTCTATTTTTATAAAGAAACAAATTCGGGTTGGACAAATGGCTTAAAATTGATAGAAATTGATAGTAATCATAATGATCATTTTGGAGTCTCTGTCTCATCAAATGAATATGGTAAGTTACTTGTAGGTGCAAGCAGAGTGAATACAGATTCTAATTTGAATGCAGGTAAAGTATATCTATATGATACTTATGAGGGACAAGGAAATTCTGTTGCAAATGGAATAGAATTGACCAAAGATGCTGAAACAGCATATGATTATTATGGGGCAAAAGTGGTTATTGATGAAGAGAATATTTTAATTAGCTCTCCTTATTCTAATCAAAATTCTTTAATTAATTCTGGAGAAATATACTTTTACAAATTAGATATAGATAATATCGCATCTACTAACGAAGAACTTTTTACTTTTAAACAAAATATACCAAACTCTTTTAAAAACTCAACAACTTTAGAGTATACACTAAAAGTACAAGCTTACGTGAAAATTGAAGTATTTGATGCAACAGGAAGGTTAGAGCAAGTTTTAGTTGATGAGGTTAAAGATTTTGGCGTGTATAATCAAAAATTCAATTCAAAATCAAGTGGTTTATACATTTGTAAAATAACTATCGGATCTTTTACTAAAACTATAAAAATGCTTGCTATATAAAATTATTCAACCGGAAAATTAAAATATGTTTTTGGAAAAGGTTCATTTTTAAGCGTAAAGTGCCACCATTCATTTTCATAAGGTTTAAAATTATTTTTTAACATTAACCTTCTAAGTAACATCCTATTTCCTTTTTGTTTTTCTGTGATGTTCTTATAAGAGGGATGAGATTTTTCTCCAAAAAAATCATAGGCACTACCCATATCTATTTCCTTATTTGTTTTAATATCTACAATAGTTAAATCGACAGTGCTTCCTCTTGTGTGGCCAGATTTAGATGCAATAAAACCTCGTTTAAATAACTCTTTTTTTGGTACTTTTGGGTAATATTCCCTTTTCATTAAAGTATCGCTTAAAACTTTTGCCCATCTTACAAAATGATTTACTGCTTGCTGCGGTCTGTATGAATCAAATATTTTTAAACTATACCCTTGTTTTATTAAATTTTGTTGAACTAATTTCAACGCTTTTGCGGTCTCTTTAGTAACAATAACAACATTGTTTTTATAACCGTCAATTGGTTTGCCTATAAAGTTATTACTAGAAAAATATTGAAGGTCAGATTGTATCGTTTTATCAATATCAGATAAGTACACAAATCCTCTAGGTAAATTTTGAGAAAAAGTAGTTAAAGAAACGGAAAAGAGTAATAATAGTAACATTATTTTCATATCTATAAAAGTACTGAAAAGATTATAAATAATGATTAGTTTTGTATTATGGAACAATTAACGTTAACAACACCAGCCTTATTATTCTCTGCAATTTCATTGATAATGCTTGCTTATACCAATCGTTTTTTAGCTTATGCTTCTGTAATTAGAAATTTACACGATAAATATTTAAAAGAAAAAGACGATTCTTTATTACGACAAATAAATAATTTAAAATTAAGATTAAATTTAACAAGATGGATGCAGATTTTTGGTATTACAAGTTTGTTATTCTGCGTATTAACTATGTTCTTAATATACGTAAAATTAAATAGTCTAGCAGTTTGGGCTTTTGGTTTGGGCCTAATTTTGTTATTAATTTCTTTGCTACTCTTAATAAGAGAAATACAAATTTCATCTGAGGCTTTACAACATCATATTGCAGATATTGAAGAGTATTTAAAAGGAAATTGATGATTTTTTTATTACTAAATTGTGATTTATATTGGTAATAAATGGGGTAAGATTAGTCTATCATATTTATTTCAACTCCTTTTTTGCATATTGGTTTGGAGTAATTCCTTCATGTTTTTTAAATAAACGTATAAAATAATTAGAGCTAGAAAAACCCACTGCATATGCAGTTTCCTTTATGGATAGATCTTCATTATCTAATAATCTTTTAGCGATTTTCATTTTTTCACTAATTATTAGTTGTTTGGGAGAAATACCTAATTCATTAACGAATGCCCGATAAAAGGCGGATTTACTCATGTCAGCAATTTTTAATAAGTCTTTAATTTTAATTTCATCATAAATATTTTGATGAATAAAGTCAATTAACGCACTAAATGGTTTATCGTTAGTATTGAATTTGGCTTCTTCTTGCAAAATACTTTTGTTTTGCATTTTTAAGACACATAAAATTATTTCTTTAAGAAGTAATTTTATGTGTATTTCTTTAAATGAGTCTTTAGAACTAGCTATGCGACTAATTTTTCTATGGATATTGACTAATTCTTGATTGTTATTTAATAGTAAGGAATTGTCTAATAAAGTCCAATTTTTAATTAAAGTACCTTTATTAAAGTATTCATTGAGTTCATTCACCACATTATTTACAAAAGTATTGTCTATAGTTAGCGCTGAACATTGTGTTGGATTAATAAAAGAAGCTTTTGGAAAATCTATATTTAACTCAGTATTTGAGGGAGCTAGTATTGTGTTTCCTGGTAGGTAATTTTTAGAAATTCTATCTTTAAAACGAACTTTTTTAGCTCCTCTTAACATCGATGTAATGGTAAAACCACTAAAATTAAGAGGGAAATCTAAAACAACTTTCCTTGTTTCGTAAATGTTTAATTCGCAGACATTTAAATTAAAACCTCGTTTTTGTTCAACTAGGTTGCTTACTTGAGCAATAGGAATTAAGTCAGTAGGCTTTATTTTAAACATGAGTAGAAAGATAATAAAATAAAAATGACATAGCAACGTAGTTGGGAAAAATGTGCTATTTATAAATAATATTGTGACATTTTATATTCTTTATTATACTTTACTTAGCAAGTAGTAAGACTAAACTTTGTTATGAAATAGTAATTTAACCACTAAAAATAAATATTATGAATAAAAATGAAACAGCAATTCTTTTAATAGAATTTCAAAATGATTTTACATCAAAAGGAGGTATTTTTCATGATGCAGTAAAAAGTGTTGTACAGGAAACAAATATGATAGAAAATACAATATCTCTAGTTAAAGAGGCAAGGAGTCAAGGTGTTGAAGTTATTCATATTCCAATTTCTTTTACAGAAAATTATAATGAATTAACTAGATCACCTTACGGGATTTTAAAAGGTATTGTAGATAATAATGCTTTTCAGAAAACTTCTTGGGGAGTTGAATTTATTGAAGATCTTAAGCCTCAAAAAGGAGAGGTTGTTATAGAGGGTAAACGTGGACTTTGTGCTTTTCATAGTACTAATTTAGGATTTATCCTTAGAAGTAAAGGAATAAAAAATGTAGCGATTGGTGGTTTTTTAACGAATTGTTGTGTAGAATCTACAATGCGAACGGCATATGAAAACGGATATAATGTTATTACGCTTAAAGATTGTTGTGCAAGCCTAAGTAGCGAGGAACACCACAATGCAATTAATAATGATTTCCCAATGTTTAGTCAGCCAATGACAAGTCATGATTTTATGAAGGTGGTAGAAGGAAAAGACTCTTTAGTGCTAGAGGGCAAAGGTTATGAATAAATTTTATAATTTTTGATTGAATTTTATATTTATTACTAAAAAAGTAAGCGTCGTTTTTTACAAAACGACGTCTTACCAAGTAAACTAATAAAACCAAGTATTAGTAATTATATGAGAAGTTAGCTATTCTCATAAGTTTTTATTCAGTTGCATTTTTGTGGTCAAAACTTAAAACTCTTTTTAGTTTCCATTTATTGTGGTCTAAAACCCAAAGATGTATAAATTGTGCTGAACCTGTTTTTTCTTTTATGTTATTTATGTTCCTATAAAAATCGTGAGAACCTTTTTGTATAGCTCCATAAGTTTTGTCTTTACTTTTAAGTTGATGCACTTCTAAAGAACTTTCTATTAATTTTCTCGAAAAAGTTCCCGGTTTTTCACATAAATTATTTTTGATAGCATTTATAAATTCTTCTTTATTCTGAACACCATTAATATCATGGTAAAACTCAATATTTTCAGCTATAATTAATTCTAATTTTTCAACCTCACATTTATTAAAGGCTCTTTCAAAAATTATACTATCTTGAGATTTTAAAGTTTTAAATAACTCTGACTTTTTATCAACTTGTGCCATTGCTATCAAATTGAAAAACAAGAAAATAAATTTTAAATTTAAAGACTCTTTAAGAATTGTTATTAATAGGTTCATAATTTGGTTGTACTATTTCTTTTTTGAAAAGAGAATATAGATGAAATCTTGAGATTTTCTAAACTTCAAGTAGTCTATAGTATAGTTGGTAATTTAACTAAACTTATTTAGCAGATATACTTCCCCCAGAATTAGACTTCTTATTAATTTTTACAGGGCTTCCCTTAAAATCAATATCTCCGCCACTTGTTGCTCTAGCGTCTATACTTTCTGATGCATAAATATTTATATCTGCTCCGCTAGAAACTTTTACATTTACATTTTTACTATGCAAGTCATAAGCATCAATAGATGCGCCACTTGTAGCACTTGATGTATGTTGATTTGAAACTCCGGTTAATTCAATATCAGATCCACTTGTGGCGCTACTTTTTACCGAATTTGCATCTAAAGAAATTCTAATATCTGCGCCACTTGTAGCACTTACTGCAATATCATTTACTTGAAGCGTATTTTGACTATAAACATCAGAACCACTAGTAGCAGAAATACCATCTAAGGTTTTTAATGTAACATACACTTTTCTAGATTTTGCTTTCCAAATATTTTTTTCTGAATACACTTTTAAAACACCATTTTTAATTTCTGTAATAATTATGTCTTGTAAATTCTCATCAGCTTCCACTCTTATTTTTGGTCTTTCTCCCTGTAAAAGATATAAATCTAGTCCGGTGCTAACTTTTACTTTAGTAAAGTCTTCATTAACCTTTCTATTTTCAATTACTACGTTTTTGTTTCCATTAATTCTGTTAAAAATATCGACATTGCAAGAACTTAAAAATGTTGCCAAGAAGATTAAAATTGAAAGAAGTTTTTTGGTGATGATTTTCATGATATTAATTTTTATTTATGTTGCAAATTTCTTTAGATAGAGTCTTAAAACGAAATTTAGGTTACTCAATTGTTACTTTTTTATACTGAATTGTTTTATGACGTTATATTTACTTCAAAATTTTCGTCATTCGGCTCTTCTTCCTCATTTTCCTCATCTCTGCAATCTGTGCAACTTAAAGTTTTATCAGTCATTATAAAATGATGGTTACCCATATCTCTATCATAGATTTCCTGTACGTTATCTACGCTGTATAAAAAGCTTTTAATAGAATTATCAAAATAGATGGTAATATCTTCTGAGATGTAAAAGATGATATTTATTTCTTCATCTTTCCAGAAGTTTTTATATTCTGATAAATAAAAGGCATCTAAAATTATAGTATTGTCTATAATCTCGAAGTTGTATTGAATTTCATTTGCATTTTCCTTTGCTTTGCTTTTAGACTTTCCTTTTGATTCTTTCTGAATAATAAAATAGCTTTTGTTAGTTGTGCTTTTTCTAACATCAACTTTAATATTACTGGCATAAGTCATTGTTATTCCATCAACTTCAACTTCTTCTTTGTATGTACTTCTTCTCAAGTTATGACGATAATAGATGTTGTCATCATTAACCATTTTTAAAGTTAAAGTATCTTTTGGAAATAGATTTAACTCTGTTCTTTTTGTGGTATCTCCGTAGTTTGAATGAGATGTGCCAAAGTCTATACCCGTAAAAATTAATGCGAATAAACAAACTATCCAAATGCCCAATAGTGTTAGTGATGTTGGTTTGTTCATTTTACGAACGTTACTGGATAAAATTCTTAACCCTAAGATAAATAAAATCAAAAACGGAATTCCTACTAATAAGAATATAGATAAAGTTAGTAACCACCTTGGTAAAATGGTATCATACATAAATGGTGGATAATGTGTAAAAGAAGATGCAACTCCCAACCATTCTAAACTTCCCATAGAAAACCCTCCAATAATTAGAGATAAAATAACAGCAGCTGAAACGAATATGATAAGGATACCAATAAATTTACCGATAACCTTAAAAATGGCTAAAAGTATTTTACCTATTGTATCAAAAAAATCGCTTACTCCGTTATTTTTTTTTGTCTTTCCCGAGAAAGTTTTACTCATTTTATCAGAAAATTCATTAGCACCCTCTTTTATTTTTTCCGATGCTTGGTTGGCTACAACACTTACTTTTTCTGAAACTTCATTAAATTCCTTTCTAATTTTCTTTTCAATATTATCAATATTTACGGGTTCACCTTCCATTTGCAGTTTTTCTGCAGTTGTTTTTGCTTCAGGTAATAAAATCCAAAGTATTATATAAAGTAATATGCCAAAACCTGCACTAAAAAATAAAGCTAAAAGGCCTAAACGAATCCAGATTGTATCAATATCAAAATAATGTGCAATTCCTGAGGCAACACCACCTAAAAACTTATCATCTCCATCCCTAAATAATTTTTTACCAGCAGCGTTGTTTCTCTTGTAAGAATAGCTAGCGTCACTGTAAACTTCTTCAGCATCTGCATAATCTTCGGGTTGTCCCATAATTTTAATAACATCTTCAATATCAGCTTCATTTACAACCTGACGAACATCTGTAATTTTTTCAGTTAAAAGCTCACTTATTCTAGCCTCTATATCTGCAATAATTTCATTTTTTCCTTGAGGATCATCACTTAAAGATCTAGAGATAGATTCTAGATATCTTCGTAATTTTTGGTAGGCTATTTCATCAATATGGAAGAAAAATCCGCCTAAATTTATATTTATAGTCTTATTCATTTGTAGTTCTTTTTTTACTAGTTACTTGGTTTACTGAGTTGATTAGATTATTCCAGGTTTTACTTAATTCTTTTAGAAACATACCTCCATTTTCTGTTAAAACATAGTATTTTCTTGGTGGTCCAGAAGTTGATTCTTCCCATCTATAAGTTAATAATCCTGCATTTTTTAAACGCGTTAATAAGGGATAAATGGTTCCTTCAACCACAATCATTTCAGCACTTTTTAGCGTAGATAAAATTTCAGAAGTGTATGCATCTCCACTTTTTAGAATGGATAAGATACAGAATTCTAAAACACCTTTTCGCATTTGTGCTTTTGTGTTTTCAATCTTCATATATTGTGATTTATTTTATAAATTTTATAGTAAAAGGATATGTATAATTTTGGCCTTCTCTTGCTTTTATTGAAGCTATAATAACCAATGCAATTCCAATGATATAAATAATGCCTGCTAAAGAACCAAAACTTAAAAAACCAAACATATTATGCATGTCTAAGTCAAAATTAAAATTAAAATTATTCCAATTTATATAATTATTACGCCTGTTAAAAAATGATCCAATTGCAAATGGAACAAAAATTATAGAAATTAAAAATATATAAAGCGTATAACTAATATTAAAATTTACAGCTTCTTTGCCTTGTTCATCTAAAAATAGGCTTCTATCTTTTAATGTTTGCCATGCAATTAATGGGGTAATTATATTACCAAAAGGAAACATAAAACCTGCAAATGCAGAAATATGGATTAAAAATGCGTTCGTGTTCTCGTTATTTTTCTTCATTTTAAAATATATAATACTTTCTTATGCAAATATATATCTTAAAAAAGGTATTATGCAATACATAGTACTTTAATTAACATTTTATTAACATTTATTTTAATTCAAAAAATTTAAATTAAAAGCTTATAAGTACTGATTTTATTGAGTTTTACATATTTTTAGTTATATTGCTATTCTGTTATAGATAAGTAATAAATTGAGTTTTACCTGAGAATTTAAATCATATAAATGAAATTTACACCGGCAAAAGTTAACTTTTTCAACTTTTTTAAATTGCCATTAGCATTTTTTGGAGGAGTAAAAGTGAAATCAATCACAGATAATGAGGTTGTTGTTACTATTAAGCATAGGTGGATTAATCAAAATCCGTTTAAAAGTATGTTTTGGGCAGCTCAAGGCATGGCTGCAGAATTACCAACAGGACTTTTAGTTATGAAAGCTATTTATAATTCTAAACGAAAAGTGTCCATGTTAGTTACACACCAAGAAGCACAATTTTTTAAGAAAGCTACGGGTAGAATTACCTTTTCTTGTAAAGGTGGTAATGAAATTAAAAAAGCCATTCAAACATCTATAGAAACTGGTGAAGGTCAAAAATTATGGTTAAGTTCAGAAGGCATTAATGAAGATGGAGTAGTGGTTTCTAGTTTTAAATTCCAGTGGAGTTTAAGGGTTAAACCTTAATTTGTTTTTGATGTAATTTTGGTCTTTCTTCATTATAATCACAATCTTGAAAAATTCCACAAGATATATTAGTTCTTGCTAAAGACTTGGTTATTTCAAATTGCTTTGATAACGCTTCAATTTCTGGAGTTAAATATTTCAAAATAATCTTTATTTATTTCAAATTTATAATTTCTTTTTTAATTATCACCCTTAAAAATATAAAAGGAAGTTGGTTAATTTTAAAATATTAGAATTTTTGTGTAACAATTTCTTGATTTTTACATCTAATTATTGCAATCAAAATTTAAAAATATGTTTCAAGATAGATTATCAAATAATACTCAAAAATATAGTGGAGTAAACGCTCACGAAATTGATTACAAAATTTTTGGAGAGGAAATGCAGTTTGTAGAAATTGAATTAGATCCGCAAGAAGGTGTAATTGCTGAATCTGGTACCTTTATGATGATGGACGATCAGATTCGAATGAATACGATTTTTGGTGATGGGTCTAAACAAGAAAAAGGAATATTAGGTAAATTATTTAGTGCCGGAAAAAGAGTTTTAACAGGAGAAAGTTTATTTATGACTGTTTTTACAAATGATGGCTTTGGTAAAAAGCAAATTTCATTTGCATCTCCATATCCTGGGAAAATTATCCCAATAGATTTAACCGAATTTGGGGGTAAATTTATATGCCAAAAAGATGCTTTTTTATGCGCCGCAAAAGGTGTTTCTATTGGTATCGAGTTTTCTAAGAAATTAGGAAGAGGTTTGTTTGGAGGAGAGGGTTTTATTATGCAAAAGATTGAAGGTGATGGTTTAGGTTTTATTCATGCAGGAGGTACAATGGCGAAAAAAACATTACAACCAGGTGAGGTTTTAAAAGTGGATACAGGCTGTATTGTTGGTTTTACAAAAGAGGTAGAATATGATATTGAATTTGTTGGCGGTATTAAAAACTCTATTTTTGGTGGTGAAGGTTTATTCTTTGCAACTTTAAAAGGTCCAGGAACTGTTTATATTCAATCTTTACCGTTTAGTAGATTAGCAGGAAGAGTTTTGGCTATGGCTCCAAGAACCGGAAAAGGCAGTAAAGGAGAAGGTTCTATATTAGGCGGAATTGGAGATTTGTTAGATGGTGATAATAGTTTTTAGAATACAACATGAATAAAAAATTGTTCTAAACTTAAAAATTTAGGACGATTTCTAATAATATAAATTATGTAAAAAATATTTATTCTTGCATAGAATGGTATACATTCTGAACATCATCATCTTCTTCCAACCTTTCTAAAAGTTTATTTACATCAGCT
>CAJWAC010000083.1 GCA_913020555.1 uncultured Polaribacter sp.
GTTTTAAAGCCAAAACCATCTATTAAACTACCAAACACAAAAGGTATTATTGCTCCGCCAACAATGGCCATACAAAGTAAACCAGAAGCTTGTGCTTTTAAATCGCCCAAACCATCCAAGCTCAATGTAAAAATAGTTGGAAACATTATAGAGTTGAATAAACCAACGGCTAAAATAGACCACATAGAAACTAAAGATGTCGTATTTATGGAAATTAGAATCATTGCAATTGCCAAACTTGCAAAAATTACCAATACTTTTCCTGGGGCCATAACTTTTGTTAAATAAGCACCCACAAAACGACCAATCATTGCACCTCCCCAATAAAAAATAACAAATATCCCCAATAATGATTTTGGGTCAGAATCTGTAAAATTTTTATTAAAAGTACTTGCAATAGTATTTGCAATACTCATCATCGTCTCATTTTGAGAAACGATTACAGCTAAATTCATATCTGTAAAATAGTTTACCAAAAAACTACCAATTGCAACTTCTGCACCAACGTAAACGAAAATCCCTAAAGCCCCCATTAGCATTAATTTATTCTTTAATAAAATTAAATAGCCACCTTTAGGCGGTTCTTTCATTACTGTAGGTAACTTGATAAATAAAAATATTAAGGCTAAAATCACTATAAAAAATGAAATCATCAAAAAGGGAGTTTGTACAGTAGCTGCCTCCGAAATATAATAGTCCAATTTTTCAGTTTCAGACAATAATTTTATTTCTGATGATGTTTTTACAGAATCACTTAATAAAAAAAGTGCTCCAATTACTGGGGCAATTGTAGTACCTAAAGAATTAAATGCTTGAGATAAATTTAAACGACTACTCGCGCCGTCTTCACTACCTAATAAAGCTACATACGGATTAGCAGCTACTTGTAAAATGGTGATTCCTCCAGCCAAAGTAAAATATCCAATTAAAAATACCGAAAACATTCTATATTCTGCTGCTGGATAAAATAGAACACATCCTAAAGCCATTGTTAAAAGTCCTAAAACAATTCCTTTTTTGTAACCTATTTTAGATAAAATTGCACCTGCAGGTAATGAAAATAAGAAAAATGCCACAAAAAAAGCAAACTGTACCAATACTGTTTTTGCATAAGACATTTCAAAAACATCTTTTAATCTAGGCACTAAACTATCTACTAAAACTGTTATAAATCCCCATAAAAAGAAAAGTGATGTTAAAAATATAAATGCACTTTTATAAGATTTTTGTTCTGTATTTGTTAACATAAACTACGCTTTATTAAAATAATCTGATTTTATATTCTTGTTTTCTTTGTCTTTATATAAATTGTAACTAAACCACTCATGAATTGAATAAGCGCCAGTTTCACCTCTTTTATTTATGGCAATGTAGCCTACTTGAAAGTTTTTAAAATCTTTACCTGGCTTGTTTACAATTCTGCCAATTGCTTCTTCACAAGCTTGCTGAGGAGATTTTCCTTGACGCATTAATTCAACAATCAAAAAACTACCGACTGTTTTTAAAACTTCTTCCCCTAAACCTGTTGCTGACGCTCCACCAATTTCATTGTCAACAAATAAACCTCCACCAATAATTGGTGAGTCTCCTACTCTACCAGCCATTTTATATGCTAAACCACTTGTAGTACAAGCTCCAGAAATATCCCCATTTTTGTCTATTGCCAACATACCTATGGTGTCATGATTTTCAATATTGATAATAGGCTTATATTCTGATTTTATTTTCCAATTTTCCCAAGCTTTTTTTGATTTTTCAGTTAATAAATTTTCTCTTTCGAATCCTTTTGAAACTGCAAAACTTTCTGCACCCTCTCCCACTAACATTACATGAGGAGTATCTTCCATCACTTTTCTAGCCACAGAAATAACATGTTTTATGTTTTTAACACCTAAAACTGCCCCATAATCACCTTTTTCATTCATGATGCAAGCATCTAAAGTAACATCTCCATCTCTATCAGGTAAACCTCCTTTACCTACAGATTGACCATTTTCATTTGCCTCTTCAATTCTGCAACCTTGTTCCACGGCGTCTATAGCAGAACCCCCTTTTTCCAAAACTTCTGCCGCAGTTGTTACTGCCAAATCTGTTTTCCATGTTGCAATTACAAGTGGTTTCAAAATTTTAGAAGTTGTTATAGGCTCTTTCTTCTTCGCTAAATTAGCATCACATGAAACTAAAGATGAAGAAAAAGCTGCAAACCCTAAGCTAGTTGCAGACGCCTTTTTAATAAAATTTCTTCTTTTCATTATGTATTCAGTATTTATTTTATTTGAATTTCATCTACAAACAACCAAGACCTCCCATCATGTTTATATCCAATATGCCATTTTGGAAGTCTACCTAATTTTTTAGCAATAATTTTCAAATACCTTACTTTTAAATTTGATGGATATTTGAAAATGTACTCTTGAATTTTAGTATTCTCGTTTTCTTTAGTGTTATCTACAGCATAATTCCCCAAAGATTGATAGTTTTTAGCGTCTGAAGATACTAATATTTCTACCTCGCTAGGAAGAAAAATCCAAGAACGCTGATCTTCTAAAAAGTCAATTTCTATTCTTCCTTGCTTGTTATTATTTTTACCTAAATCAACAATTGCATTTAAATCTTCGTTAAAATAGCCTTGCCATGTGCCTGTTCTAAAGTCTTCAGTTCCTAAAATTCCATCAATTAAAGCATTGTCTCCACCTGCATTATATTGGTTTGCATACTTTGAATTTAAAACGATTTTTAAATTTGGATCAATTTTGTAAAAATCAGTTGTAATTATAGCACTTTTAACCTTTCCTTTTTGAGCATAAACTTTAAGAGTTGATTTATCTGAAATAGTAAATGGCTTCGAATACTTTTGAAACGCTGTATCTAAAGTAAAATAAATATCCACATCATTTTCTGCAGATTGTAACTCTATTGATGTACTCCCTTTAAAAGCCGTTTTTCCCTTTGCTATAAAAGGAGCAGCAACAATTAAGTGTTCTTTAATTTCTGTAGTTGGAATATATTCATCCTTTGTACCCCATTTAGAGGGATTATCAGTCATTTCAAAAATTAAACTTCCGCCATTCATAATATCATTATGACTAATATATGAATAGTTATAGTTCTTATCATTCAATTTTACAGATTGTATATATTTGTTTTCTTT
This sequence comes from uncultured Polaribacter sp., assembly GCA_913020555.1. Taxonomy (GTDB): domain Bacteria; phylum Bacteroidota; class Bacteroidia; order Flavobacteriales; family Flavobacteriaceae; genus Polaribacter. The sequence continues at coordinate 3,152 of CAJWAC010000083.1, forward strand.
AGATTGATTATTGGCTTTAACTGTAAACGTTTTACCATTTTCTAAGTTAATGCTCGCTTTTTCGAATAATGGACTACCGATAATATATTTATTTGAACCGGGAGTTACAGGATAAAACCCTAAAGAAGAAAAAATATACCAAGCACTCATTTGTCCACAATCTTCATTGCCTGAAATTCCGTCTGGAGTATTTGTATATAAATCTGTTAGAATTTGACGCACTCTTTCTTGAGTTTTTGCGGGTTTATTTACAAAATTATATAAATATGACATATGATGACTAGGCTCATTACCATGAGCGTATTGGCCAATTAAGCCAGTAATATCAACTTGATGACGTCCAGAAGTTTCATCTTTAGCAACAAACAATTTATCTAATTGACTTTCTAATTGTTGTTTACCTCCTAAAAGTTTCATAAACCCAGAAATATCTTGAGGTACATAAAAACTGTATTGCCAAGAATTTGCTTCGGTATAGTTAAAATTTACTTCGTAAGGATCAAAGGGTGCAAACCAAGTATTTCTAAAACGCCCTCTCATAAATTGAGATTCTGGGTCAAATACATTTTTATAGTTTTGTGCTCTTTGCGAATAAATTTTGTAATCTTTCTCATATTCCATGGCCTTTGCCATCTGAGAAATTGACCAATCATCGTAAGCATACTCTAGAGTTTTAGAAACTGATTCAGATTCTTTTTCTACAGGAATAAATCCTAGATTTTTATAAGAGTTTAAGCCTAACTTATCTCGAGTTGCAGAGTGCTTCATTGCTTGTAAAGCCTTTTTACTGTCGAAACCTTTGATTCCTTTTAAATATGCATCTGCAATAACAGGAACTGCGTGATAACCAATCATACAACCTGTATAATTTGAAGATAAATCCCAAATTGGCATAATTCCACCTTCCTCGTATTTTGCTAAAAATGTATTGATAAAATCGTTTGTTTTTTCTTGCTCTATAATTGTGTATAATGGATGTGCCGCTCTGTAAGTATCCCATAATGAGAAAACTGTGTAATAATCAAAATTTTTAGCTTCATGAATCTTCAAATCCATTCCTCTATATCTTCCATCTATGTCTTGATATAAATTTGGGGCAATAGAAACGTGATATAAAGAAGAATAAAAATTAGTTTTATTATCTTCATTTGAGTCTTCTAAAACAATTTTACTTAATTGTTTTTCCCATAAATTTTGTGCATTTTTTTTAATTTGATTAAAACTTTGATTTCCTATTTCTACTTTCAAATTGTTTCTAGCTCCATTAATATCAACAGCAGATATTCCTATTTTAATAAGTATAGGTTCATTGTTTGGGTTGATAAATTTTAAAGCTGTTTTTCTTGCTTCTGTTAAAGGATTCTTCCGCTTTGGTTCTAAAACATTTGTAAATGGGTGTGAAGTTTGAATTGAATAAAATAAGCGTTGATCTGTTGCCCAAGCTTTTGAATGTCTATAACCAACAATTTCGGTATTAGAAATTTCATCAATTTTAGCCTCTAAAACTTCATCTCTATGTTCTAAATCTAAAATCACATATTGATTTTCAGGAGATGGAAAATTGTATTTATGAATTCCACTTCGTTTTGAAACTGTTAACTGAACATCTATATCTGTATCGTCTAAATGAACTTTATAGAAACCAGGTTCTGCTGTTTCATTATCATGAGAAAATTTAGATTTATAACCCTCTTTGCCGTCTGCTCCATTATTAAATATTTGCTTATTAGTTGGCATTAGTAAAATATCTCCATAATCAGAAACACCTGTTCCACTTAAGTGTGTGTGAGAAAAACCATAAATTTCATTATCTGAATAATGATAGCCAGAACACCCATCCCAACCCTCTAAACGAGTGTCTGGTGAGAGTTGCATCATACCAAAAGGCATTGTGGCTCCTGGATATGTATGCCCATGACCACCTGTACCAATAAAAGGATTTACATAAGAAATTAAAGTTTTATCATTTTTAGCTGGTGCTATTTTTTCTTGCACACAAGATGATAGGATAAGCACAAAAATATAAAAGGAGGATTTATAAAGTTTCATTACGTTCTGTTTCTTAAATTTACGAACACAATATACTAAAATGAAAATTCAAGTTTATTTAAAAATTATATTTCTTCTTATTTTATTTGGATGCGTTAAAGAAACTCCACCAGTTGTTGTGCCTAATATTATTCCTAAACCACTTTCTCAAGAAATTAAAGAAGGGGTTTTTATTTTGGATAAAAATACTTTTTTAGAATATTCTAAAGAACATGAAAAAGTAGCTATTTTTTTAACCGATTATTTTAAAGAAAATCTCAATATTGTATTATCCAGCGACAATAAGGAAGGTAAAATTAAATTTATCACGGATAATACTATTCTTAATGACGAAGGTTATCTGCTTAAAATAGCAAAAAATCAAATCTTAATTTCTGCAAAAACAACTAAAGGCATTTTTTACGCTGTGCAAAGTTTAATACAATTGTTGCCTTTAAAATCAAACTTAAAACAAATATCCATTCAAAATTTAGAAATCAAAGATGAACCTCAATTTTCTTACAGAGGAATGCATTTAGATGTAGCTCGACATTTTTTTCCTGTTGCTTTTATTAAGAAGTTTATAAACTTAATGTCTATCTTAAAAATGAATAATTTTCATTGGCATTTAACTGATGATCAAGGCTGGAGAATTGAAATAAAAAAATATCCTAAATTACAAGAGATTGCAGCTTACAGAAAAGAAACTTTAATTGGACATTATTCTGATAAACCACATCAATTTAATGGAAAAAAATATGGAGGCTATTATACCCAAAAAGATATCAAAGAAATTGTAAAGTATGCTTCTGACAGACAAATAACCATTATTCCTGAAATTGAAATGCCCGGTCATTCTCAAGCCTCAATTGCTGCTTATCCAGAATTGGGCTGCACTTTAATTTCATCTTCAAGAGATAAAATTGAAGTGGCAACAAAATGGGGGATTTTTGAAGATATTTATTGTCCAAAAGAATCAACTTTCAAATTTTTAGAAGATGTGATAGATGAAGTGGTTGCATTATTTCCAGGAAAGTACATCCACATAGGTGGAGATGAAGCCCCAAAAATTAATTGGGAGAAATGTGAAAATTGTCAGATACTTATCAAAAAAGAAGGTTTAAAAGATGAGCACGAACTGCAAAGTTATTTTATAACTCGAATGGAAAAATACATCAACTCTAAAGGCAAACAAATAATTGGTTGGGATGAAATTTTAGAAGGTGGATTAGCACCAAATGCTACTGTAATGTCCTGGAGGGGAACTAATGGTGCAGTAATAGCTGCCAAACAAAAACACGATGTAATTTTAACGCCGCAATCTCATTGTTATCTAAATCATTATCAATCTGATAATAAGAATGAACCTTTAACTAATGGCGGATATTTACCTTTACAAAAAGTATATAGCTTTAACCCTATTCCACCTGAATTGACAAAAAAAGAAAGCAAATATGTTCTTGGGGCACAGGGCAATATTTGGACAGAATATATAACCAATCCAAAAAAAATAGAGTACATGGCTTTTCCTAGGGCAATTGCGCTGAGTGAAGTAATTTGGTCTGACTCTAAAAATAAAAACTATAGTGATTTCATAAATCGTTTAGAACATTTCAATAAAAGATTAGATGTAATGAATGTAAATTACGCAAACCATATTTATGATATAAAAGGAAAGCTTATTGATGAAAATGGAAAATTATTTTTTGAATTGAAATCTACTTCAAATAAATTTGATATATTTTATTCAAAGGACGGCTCAAATCCAACAACTTTGTATGAAGAGCCAATTTTGGTAGATTCAACTATGTATATAAAAGCACAGGTTTATAAATCAGGAATCATTAAAATAGGAAATCCTTTTGAACAAAAAATTAATCTACATAAAGCAGTTGGATCAAAAATCTCTTTAAATGTTACTCCTCACAAAGCATACAATACTGGAGGGACCAAAGCATTGATAAATGGAATTTCAGGAAATGATAAACGTTATGGAGATACTGAATGGTTAGGTTTTTCTGGAGATGATATTGAAATTACAATTGAGTTTGATGAACCCACCGAAATTAATTCAATTTCTACTCGTTTTCATAATGGCAATGGACAATGGATTTATGCTCCAAAAGAAATTAAATTTAGCTTTCAATTAGAAGACGAAAAAACAGTTAATTATATAGAACAAATAAATAATAGAGATAGTTTGTTAGTAAATTTTAATTATAAAATTAAAGCAACTAAGGTTATAAAAATGAAAATGATGATTAAAAATTATGGAGAAATACCTATAGGAAAACAAGGAGCGGGTAATAAATCTTGGACATTTATTGATGAAATAATAATAGAATAATGAAACTAGAAATTTGTGCAAACTCATATCAATCAGCTATAAATGCTCAAAAAGCTGGGGCAGATAGAATAGAACTTTGTTCTGAATTATCTGTTGGAGGAATTACACCTTCTTATGGTTTATTAAAAAAAGTTACTAAAACAATTACAATCCCTAAAAATGTATTAATACGACCAAGAAGTGGCAACTTTTGTTATTCTAATAAAGAATTTCAACAAATAAAAATTGATATTAAACTTTGTAAAAAATTAGGTTTTAACGGAATTGTTACTGGAGTTTTAAACTCAGATAACACTATCGATATTAAAAGAACAAAAGAGTTGTTAGAAATTACCAAACCACTTTCTTTTACTTTTCATAGAGCTTTTGATTGCGTAAAAAATCCTAGAGATGCTTTACAAGAATTAATAAATTTAAAAGTGGATAGAATTCTAACTTCGGGATTAGAGGAAAACGCTGAAGAAGGAATTAAATTATTAAAAGAACTAAAACAAATCGCAAAAAACAAAATTATCATTTTACCGGGAAGCGGAATTAATTTGAATAATGTGCATAAATTCAAAGATGCTGGCTTTGAAGAAATTCACACTTCTGCTTCAAAAGAAATATTGAATAACACTATATTTTTTGACAATACGAAACAGACCGTTTCAAGTATAAAAAAAATTCAAAAAATTTTAAAAGCGATTCAAAATGCGTAAACTTATTTATTTATCACTTTTTTGTATCGCCTTTGGTTGTCAACCAAAAAATAATACTCCTATTTCTATTTCATTACACAAAAATTGGCAATTTAAAGGAATAGATACTTTAGATTGGAATACTGCTTCTGTGCCAGGAAATGTCTTTACAGATTTACTTTCTCTTAAAATTATTGAAGATCCATTCATAAAAAATAATGAAGAAAAAGTACAATGGGTTTCAAAAAAAGATTGGGAATACAAAACAATATTTAAACTTTCAAAAGAAATTTTAAATAAAGAAAATATTGAAATAAATTTTGAAGGTTTAGATACCTATGCCAAAATTTATATTAACGGAAACTATCAATTAGATACAGACAACGCATTTCAAAAATATTCAATTCCTGTAAAAAACCTTCTTAAAGAAGAAAATGAACTCAAAATAATTTTTAAAAACTCTATTGAAATTGAAAATAATAAAGCAAATAACAATCCATATCAATTACCTGAAGGGAATAGAATTTACACCCGAAAAGCACAGTTTCAAAATGGTTGGGACTGGGGACCGAAATTAAATACTACTGGTATTTGGAAAAATATTACCCTAACAGCTTGGAACGAATATAAAATTGAAAATATTTTTATTCAGAACAATTCCATTTCAGATTCAATTGCGAGTTTAACAGTAAATATTGATGAAAAATATAGGCAAATTGATAAATTAGAATATGAAATTTATGTCAATAATAAATTACAAAATATAAAATCTGAAAAGCCAAAAATTCCATTAATTATTAAAAAACCAAGATTGTGGTGGACTCACAATCTGGGAGAACCTTATTTATATCATATCAAAGTTGTTGTTAAAAAAGATAATCAAATTTTAGATTCAATTTCTACAAAATTTGGTATCCGAACTATTAAACTCATTAATAAAAAAGACAGTTTAGGGGAATCTTTTGGTTTTGAATTGAATGGAAAATCGGTTTATATGAAAGGCGCCAATTATATTCCTCAAAATAGCTTTCAGAATAAAGTTACTAATCAACATTATGATAAATTATTGTCAGATGTTGTTAACTCAAATATGAATATGTTGCGTGTTTGGGGAGGTGGAATTTATGAGAATGATATTTTTTATAATTTGTGTGATGAAAAAGGAATTTTAGTTTGGCAAGATTTTATGTTCGCTTGCGCTATGTATCCTGGTGATATTGAATTTTTAGCAAGTGTCCAAAAAGAAGCTGAGCAGCAAGTAAAAAGATTAAGAAATCACTCTTCCATTGCCTTATGGTGTGGAAACAACGAAAACTCCGAAGGTTGGAAACGTTGGGACTGGCAAGCTAACAGAACCGATAAAGAGAAAGAGGTTATCTGGAATGATTACTTAGCAGTATTTGATTCTATTTTACCAAATACAGTTAAACAATACAGCCAAACTGATTATTGGGAAACTTCTCCAAAATACGGACGTGGAAATCCTAAATATAAAACAGAAGGAGACGCTCACGATTGGTGGATTTGGCATGATGCTTACCCTTTTGAACATTTAGAAAAAAATGTTCCTAGATTTATGAGTGAATTTGGCTTTCAATCTTTCCCAGGTATTGAAACCATAAAATATATCACTCAAAAAGATACTATTGATTTAAAATCGGATGCTTTAAAATCACATCAAAAACATGCTAGAGGCTTTCAATTGATAGATGAATATATGAAACGAGATTATAAAGTTCCTCTAAATGCTGAAGATTATATTTATATAAGTCAATTATTACAAGCTAAGGGAATTGTAATGGGAATTGAGGCACAAAGAAGAGCAAAACCTTACAATATGGGAACTTTATATTGGCAATTAAATGACTGTTGGCCTGCTATTTCATGGTCTTCTATAGATTATTTTGGGAAGTGGAAAGCTTTACAGTATAAAGCAAAAAAAGCTTTTGAAAATGTTTTAATCTCGTCAACTATAGAAAATGAAACCGTTAAAACATTTATTATTAATGATACTTTTAAAAATATAAAAGATAATTTAAAACTAACTATAATTGATTTTAAAGGAAAAGAAATTTGGTCTGATTCTAAAGAAATTGAAGTTCTAGAAAACAGTAGTCAACAGTTTTATGAATTTCCTTTAGATAAAGTTGATATAAAAAACTCTTTGTTGATTACCGAGTTTAATTCTCAAAAATCGCTTTTTTATTTTACGCAACCAAAAGAATTAAATCTGCCAAAAGAAAAAATTCAAACTTCAATCATCAAAAATAAGGATGGTTTTTCTATTTATTTAAAAAGTAAGGTTTTACAAAAGGATGTTTTTCTATGTACAACTGAAAAAGGTCATTTTACTGACAACTTTTTTGATTTACTGCCTAATGAGGAAAAAGTTATATTTTTCAAAACTCAAATTAACTCTTTAAAAGATATTTTCAGTTTTGACCAAATTGCAGATTGTAAAAACTGGAAAGAACTTCTTGATTTAGGAGCAACAGTAGAATTTATAACTCGGTCTCATAAAGGCAATTTAATTAAATATATTGAAAATAAAGGTTTTAAAGTTCA
>CAJWAC010000084.1 GCA_913020555.1 uncultured Polaribacter sp.
GAGGTTATGTTATAGAGGTTCGTGATGGTGGCAAACACGGTTTAGTGGTTGCAATGCAAGACCAAGGAAGTTCAATCTGGTATGAAGCTAATGACTTATTGAGCAATCCCTCTAATCACGATGCAGACGGTAAGGAATTTTCAGATTGGCGGTTACCTACCAAAAGAGAATTAAATCTTATGTATGTTGTTTATAATAATGGAAATGCAGCTTCTTTAAACACGAATTACTACTGGAGTTCTACGGAGAGCGATAACAATGACGCGTGGGGTCAGCGTTTCACCACTGGTGGTCAGTACGACTACAATAAGGACAGCACTTACTATGTGCGTGCTGTTCGGGCTTTTTAGTTATTTAATTATTTATCAATTTAATTTAATGCCGCTTAAGCGGTCGGTTTTTATTTTTTAAAAATGGCATTACACACCGAGTTACCGGTTTACAGAGATACTTATAAACTGGTATTAGAAGTCTTTGTAAGTACAAAAAATTTTCCCAAAGAATACAAGTATAGTTTGGGTAGAGATATGGAGCGTGATGTATTGGTATTAATGCGTTGTATTTATAGAGCCAATAGAGCGCAAGAAAAAACAACTTTTTTAAACGAGTTTTTAGATAATTTTGAAATATTAAAATTAGAAATTAGGGTTTGTGTAGATTTAAAACTCGTGTCTATAAAACGGCAGAGTGTTTTGGCAGCCCTTATGAACAGTATAGGAAAGCAAGTGGTAGGCTGGCGAAACAGTACTACAACTAACGCCAGAATTGTTTAAAACCAAGGTTTTAACAAGTGTGCGTTTATTTTGAAAAGGCACCTTAGCTATATAGTATACTATGTAGCAAAATAGCGCTCCTTACCAATCGGTAATGGTTCAAAAATTAAGGTGTTGCATTACTACTGGAGTTCTACGGAGAACGATAACAATAACGCGTGGAAACAGAATTTCAACAATGGTAATCAGAACAACAACAACAAGAACAACACAAACAATGTGCGTGCTGTTCGGGCTTTTCAAACTTTCTTAAAAAAGAGCGGCAGTTTTGCCGCCTTTTTTATACAATACATTTATGGTAGAAACACAAGTTATCCCATTAGCAGATTTATTTAAAGCGTACTATAGTTGCCGTAAAAACAAACGCAATACTATAAACGCCTTGGCTTTTGAGCTTAACTTAGAAGAAGAATTAATACAGCTAAAAGAAGAGTTAGAAAGTGGCAGGTATGCCATTAGTAGCTCCATTGTTTTTGTGGTAGATAAACCGGTGAAACGCGAAATATTTGCAGCTAATTTTAGAGACAGAGTCGTACATCATTTAATCATACAAAAAATGAATGCCGTATTTGAGCCACATTTTGTGTACGATAGTTATGCTTGCCGTAAAAGTAAAGGGACTCATTTTGGAATTAATAGAGTTGATGGTTTTATACGTAAATGCTCAAAAAACTATGTGCAAGATTGTTATGTGTTAAAGCTAGATATTAAGGGCTTTTTTATGCACATTAACAAAGCTATTTTATATAACAAAATTGCAACCTTATTTACTGCAAAATATAATGGAGCAGACAAACAGTTATATCTAAACCTTTGTAAAACAATTTTATTTAACGAACCAGTAAACAATGCAATTATAAAAGGAAAACGAAGTAATTGGGATAATTTACCAAAAGATAAAAGCTTATTTGCTGCAAAACCTGGTTATGGTTTACCTATAGGTAATTTAACAAGTCAAGTTTTTGCCAATGTGTATATGAGTTGTTTTGATCATTTTATAAAACATCAATTAGGCATTACATACTACGGCAGGTATGTAGACGATTTTGTATTGGTACACACAAACAAAAACTATTTAAAAAGTTTAATACCCAGAATAGCTAAATTTTTAAAAACCGAATTGCATTTAAAATTACACCCTAAAAAGATTTATTTACAACATTATAGCAAGGGTGTAAGTTATATTGGAGGTTTTATAAAACCCAATAGAAATTATGTTAGTAAGCGCACCAAAGGTAATTTTTATGAAGCCATACATAAACAAAATAAACTAATAGAAAATATAACAAATCCAGGTAAAGCAGAAAAGCTATTGTTTTTAAGTAGTATGAATTCTTACTTAGGTATGTTAAAACATTTTAAATCTTATAAGCTACGCAATTTATATATCTCAACAGGGTTGTCTAAAAAATGGTTTATTTATTTTACAATGAACACTAATTTTACAAAGTTTTCTAAAATCAAAACACCAAAAAAATTACCATTGAGTCCTGTTGAAATTATGAAAGAAAACGAAACAGATGTATAGGTTAAAAATAAAATGATACCGTAAAATAAATACCATTTATTTGAGCAGGACGGTTGCTGTGTAATCGGTTTTTTTCGTTGAGAAGTTACTTTGTATTTATTTTTTCCAAGTTCCCCCATAAACATACAACGGATTATCTTTTTTAACGTCTACAAGACACTCTTTACAGACAAACACCCATTTTTTGGGTTTTTCATATTGTACTCGGTACATCGTAGAAAAATCTACTTTACAAACTTCACAATGTTTAATTCGTTGTTTCATACTTTATATAGGTAACCAGTAACTTAATTTTTAGAGTGTAATATAATCAGTTTAAAGATCTCTTTATACTCCTCCCGAGCAACCTTTGGAGCAACTCTAAAAACTAAAAAACCCGAACAAATTTGTTCGGGTTTTTGTAGTGGTACCTCCAGGAATCGAACCAGGGACACAAGGATTTTCAGTCCTTTGCTCTACCAACTGAGCTAAGGTACCATCGCCTTAGCGGATGCAAATATAAAATGTTTTTTCACATCTCCTATATAAAAAGTAAAAAAATGTATTGTATTTTTGAAATTAATTAAAACGATAAAATGAATCTTATTATTGATATTGGTAACACAAGGGTTAAAGCTGCTGTTTTTAAGAAAGATACATTACAAGACCTTTTTATTTTTAAGAAAAGCAAAATAATTTCAGAAATTATAAAAATAACAAAAAGCTATAAAATTGAGGCGGCAATGCTATCTAGTGTTTCAAAAATTCCAGACAAAAATCTAGAAAAGCTAAAAGAGTTAATTCCTACTTCAGTTGTTTCAGATGAATTAAAGACTCCGTTTAAAAATTTATATAGTACGCCTAAAACTTTGGGTGTAGATCGCATAGCCTTAGTTTTTGGAGCTGTAGCAAAATATCCATTACATAATGTATTGGTTATTGATGCAGGTACTTGCATTACTTTTGATTTTGTAAATAAAGAACATCAATATTTAGGAGGCGCAATTTCACCGGGTATAGCAATGAGGTATAAAGCTTTAAATAAATTTACAGCAAACCTGCCTCTTTTAAAAGCAGAGATTCCACTTAATTTTGTTGGAGATAGTACAAAACAGAGCATTAATTCTGGAGTTGTAAATGGAGTGGTACAGGAAATAGATGGGGTTATTCAGCAGTACAAAAACAAATATTGTGATTTAACAGTTGTTTTAACAGGAGGAGATACAAATTTCTTGTCAAAACAATTAAAAAGTAGCATATTTGCCAATCAAAATTTTCTCCTTGAAGGATTAAATGAAATATTGATTTTTAATAAAGACGAATGATTAAAAATATAATAGTAAGTGTTTTGTTACTTACTTCTATTATTGTAATGGGGCAGAGAACAACTTCTTCTCCATATTCTTTTTTTGGTATTGGAGACGAGTTTAGTAAAACAACAGTAGAACAAAGTGCAATGGGAGGTATTGGAGTTGCATATAGTCATTACAAATATTTAAACTTTTCAAATCCAGCCGCTTTTGCAAATTTGAGATACAGCACGTATTCTTTAGGGATGCTAAATACTGATTTAACTGTAAAAACTGCAGATACAAAACAAAGCAGTAGTGCAACGGCTTTATCTTATGTAGCTTTGGCCTTTCCAATTGGAGATACTGCTGGCTTTTCTTTTGGAATGCAGCCTATTACATCTGTAGGATATTCTTTAATTAATAGCTCTTTGGATGATGATGGTAATACTACAGAAATTTCTCTATTTGAAGGAACGGGCGGAGTAAGCAGATTTTACGGAAGTTTTGGTGTAAAGCTTTTTAAAGGTTTTGCTTTAGGTGTTGAGGGTGATTTTAGTTTTGGAAATGTAGAAAATAGTATCACAAACCAAATTGCAAATGTTTCACTAGCAACAAAATATAAAGAGACTATTGCGCTAAGAGGTGGCTCTGTAAAGTTTGGTGCATTGTATGATTACAAACTTAAAGATAAATTAAACCTTACCGTTGGTGCTGTAGTTAAATTGGGTAACGATTTAAGTGCAGAAGGTGAAAATCTTACGTACAGCCTTGTATTAGGTCCTAATGGTGGAGAAAGTGTACGAGATACGCTAGTGAACCAAAATGGAGATAAAATTATTGATATTGATGGAGATTATAATTTACCAATTAAAACTTCTTTTGGTGTTGGTTTAGGAGAGGTGGATAAATGGTATGCAGGAGTTGAATATGAAAGTCAAGATGCTATTTCACCTGAAGGATTGCTTGAAAGCAGTAATGGTGCCTACAAGTATGGGAAGTCAGATAAAATATCTTTAGGAGGATTTTACTTGCCAAAGGCAAACTCAATTTCAAGTTATTGGAATAGAATTACGTATAGAGCTGGTTTTAGATATAGTAATACAGGTTTGTTGGTAAATGGTTCAACCAATGATACAAATTTTACTGAAATTAAAGACTTTGGCATATCTTTTGGGGTAGGTTTACCCTTAAAACAGCTATCTACTGTAAACATGGGATTTGAATTTGGTAAAAGAGGTACTACAGATAATAATTTAATTGAAGAGGATTATTTTAAATTTAGATTAAGTTTATCTTTGTCTGAAAAATGGTTCGTTAAAAGAAGAATAGATTAACAAAAACGATTAGAATGAAGAAAATTATGTTTTTATTAGCAGTATGCACATTTTTTGTTACTGCAAAAACCAATGCGCAGGAGGATGCAAATAGAGAGTGTCAAATTAAATATAATCTTTTTAAAGGAGATTATAAATCAAAAAAGTATGATGACGCTTTTACAAACTGGACGTATTTATTAGATAATTGTAAAGATTTATCTGTAAATATCTATAAGTATGGTTCAAAATTAGCACAAGATGTAAAGAAAGATCCAGCGTTAGCTAAAAGAGTATATGAGCAAAGACTAGAGTTCTTTCCCAAACACCACGATACCAAAAATAATATTGCAAAAGCACATAGTGATTATGCAACTTATTTAGCAAAGAATAAATTGGCATCTGATGTTGAAATTTTTAATATTTTAGAATTAGCATACAAAATATCTCCAAAGGATATGAGCGTTAAAAATATCTATAAATATTTTCAGGGAATTACAGATAAATATAAAGAGACTGAACCTCAAAAGGTTTTCGATACTTATGATGATGTTATTGAATCTGTAGGAGAAAAGTTAGATGATTATACAAAAAAGATTAATGAATTAACAAAAGATTCTACAAGAGTGCTGGATGCAAAAGAAAAAAGGAGGTTAAGAGCTTACAATATCAATTCGAAAGCTTTAGGACAAATTGAAGGCGGTTTGGATAAAATGATTATTGATTTAGCTACTTGTGAAAATTTGATACCTCTTTACAAAAGAGATTTTGAAGCAAACAGAACAAACGAAACTTGGTTAAAAAGAGCGGTGTCTAGAATGTTTTATAAAGGATGTCAATCAGATCCATTATATGCAGATTTGGCAAAAGCTTACGCAGAAGCTTCACCATCACCAGAAGCATATGCATTTTATGCAAATGTTTTGGAAGATAATGGAGATACTTCTGGTGCTGCAGCAATGAGACAAAAATCTTTTGATTTAGAGACAGATCCAATCAAAAAGGCAAGATATAAATTAAAGTTTGCTGAAGCTGCAAAATCTAGAGGGCAACTGGCAAAGGCTAGAAGCCTAGCAAGAGAGGCATTAAGCTTTAATAGAAATTTTGGTAAAGCATACCTATTAATTGGTAGATTGTACCAATCTAGTGTAAACAAATGTGGTTCTAGTGAGTTTGAGAAAAGAATGGTTTACGCTGCTGCCTTAAGGCAAGCTAAAAAGGCGTCTGCGGTAGATCCTAGTATTTCATCTTTGGCAAGAAGATATATTGCAACATACAAAGGTAATTTACCAAGTAAAAAAGTAATTTTTAATGAAGCTGTAAAAATAGGAGATTCTTACACCATTAAATGTTGGATTGGAGAAACTGTAAAAGTTGCTTCTAGCGACTAAGAAATGAGAAATATTTTAAAAATACTTATAAAAAGTACTACTGTTTTTTCAATAACGGTAGTACTTTTTTCTTGCTCTAACAACTCTCAGAAAGCGAGAGATTTTCTAAAAGATAAAAACCTACCCGTTGGTAAATCTCGTGATGCTTTTCATATATATAAGGATTCCGGAAGAATTACTTCTAAATTAGAAACATCATTAATGTTAGATTTTAGTAATAGAACAGAGCATCCTTACAACGAGTTTCCCGCGGGAATTAAGATTATTAATTTTGAAAATAAAGGATTAGATTCAGTCACAATTACAGGAGATTATGCATTATCTTATGCAAAAACTTCAATTTCAGAAATTAAAGGTAATGTTGTTGTGGTTAATCATACAGATTTATCTAGGTTAGAAACAGAAGAGTTATTTTGGGATCAAAAAACGAATTACTTTGTCTCGGAAACTGCTTTTTCGTTAATGAAACAAAATGATACCATTTATGGTATTGGTTTTGAGTCTAAAGACGATTTAACCAAACATTTGGCTAAAAAGACAACAGGAAAATTAGAAACTTCAGAAGAATAAATTATGAATAAAATTTGGAAATTTTTTCAATACGGATATTTAATTATTGCAGCGTTCTTTTTGTATGATACTATAATAAATATTTCAAAAAACAGTGAACGGGCAATTTTTTCATTTGTTTTTTTTATTTTTATCGTAGTAGTATTTTTCTTTAAAAGACATTTTAGGAAAAAAATTCAACAAAGGAATAGTCAAAATAAATAAATTTTTAGAATCTAAATGGAGATTGAACTAATTATTATTGTTGTATCAATCTTACTATCTGCGTTTTTTTCGGGTATGGAAATTGCATTTGTATCTGCTAATAAAATGCATATTGAATTAGAGAAAAAAAGAGAAGGTTTTATTCCTAAAATACTTACTAAAATCACTTATAAATCATCAAAATTTATTACTACTATGTTAGTAGGTAATAATATTTCTTTAGTGGTTTATAGTTATTATATGGGTAAATTTTTAATTAGATTTATACCTGCTCAGTCATTTAATGAGTTTTCTATATTGCTTTTTCAAACTGTTATTTCTACGGTTGTTATTTTAGTAACTGCAGAGTTTTTACCTAAAACAATATTTAGAATTTATGCCAATGAAGTTTTAAAAATATTTGCACTTCCCGCCTATATTTTTTACTATATTTTTCATTTTTTTTCAGAATTTATAACATTAATTTCAGATTTCTTTTTGAGAGTATTTTTTAAAACGGATGCAGACGAAGAACAAACAGAATTTAGCAAAGAAGAGCTAGGTAATTATATCAATGAACAATTAGAAACGGGAAATGATAATGATGTGCTTGATTCAGAAATTCAAATTTTTCAAAACGCTTTAGATTTTCACAATGTAAAAGCAAGAGAAATAATGGTTCCTCGTACTGAAATTGTTTCCACAGAAATTCATGAAAACGTTATTAATTTAAAGAAAACATTTATAGAAACAGGGTTTTCTAAAATTCTAGTTCATAAAACATCTTTAGACGATGTTTTGGGTTATGTAAATGCATTTGAATTATTTAAAAAACCTAAAACTATAAAATCAATTTTATTGCCAATAGAAATTGTTCCAGAATCCATGATGATTAATGATGTTTTAAATACATTAATGAAAAAACGAAAAAGCGTTGCTGTTGTTGTGGATGAATATGGAGGAACATCAGGAATGATTACAATTGAAGATATTGTGGAAGAGTTGTTTGGAGAGATTGAAGATGAACACGATACTCAAGAATTTATAGAGAATAAAATTAGCGATTCAGAATTCCATTTTTCTGCAAGAATAGAAGTTGATTATCTCAATGAAACCTATAATTTAGATATTCCAAAATCTGAAGCTTATGAGACCTTAGGTGGTTTTATTATTGAGCATACAGAAAATATTCCTGAAGAAAAAGAATCTATAGAAATTGAGGGTTTTACTATCAAAATCATTAAAATGAGTGGAGCCAAAATAGAAGAAGTATCCTTTAAAATTTCAAAGGAACTAGATTAACTTTTTACAGAGTGATTGATCTTAAGAAATCTGCATCTATTTGCTTTCTAATAAGTGTAAAATGGTTTGCAGATTTAAAAGCAAAAATCGTATATTCGCCCACTGAAATTAAATTAATGTAGTATGGCAGTTTTATCGAAAATTAGAGAACGCTCAATGTTCTTAATTATCATTATTGGTTTAGCACTTTTTGCTTTTGTATTAGATCCTTCAACTTTGGGAGACTTTTTCAATTCGAGTAAAGTAAATGAAATAGGAGAAGTAGATGGTGAAACAATTTCAAGACAAGAATTTGCGAATGAATTGGAAGCTTATAAGCAACAATCAGGAGGCAGAGTTTCTGAAATGCAAGCTGCAAAAACGGTTTGGGATAATATAGTGAGGAAAAAAATATATTCTAATCAATTAAGTGAAGCAGGCATTACTATTGGGGAGGCTGACGTTTGGAATGAAATTGTAAGTGCTCAGTTTGTACAAAGCAATCCTCAATATCAAAATGAAGCAGGTTTATTTGATGAATCTAAGTTCAAGCAATTCCTAGCAAACGAAAAAGAGAATAAAACTCAATTGTGGTCTCAGTGGTCTAATTATATGACACAAATTAGAGACAACTCTGAAAGAAATACTTATAACAATTTAGTAACTGCAGGACTTGGTGCTTCTTTAAAAGAAGGAGAACTAGAATACATGATAGATAATGTAAAATTGAATGCTCAATTCGTTTATGTGCCTTACTCATCTATTGCAGATAGCTTAGTTAAAATTAAAAAGTCTGAAGTAGAAGCATACATTAAAAATAATTCGGAAGAGTTTAAAGTTGATGCCACTAGAGATTTGTCTTATGTAAAGTTTGATATTATTGCAACTCCAGAAGACGAACAGGCTATTAAAAATGATGTAGCTACTTTAATAGAAGATTTTAAAACAGCTAACGATGATGCAGTGTTTTTATCCGAAAATGATTCAGATTCTGCCTTAAATACAAATTTCCAATATAAAAGCTCAGTAAATCAAGAAATTGCTGAAATGTTATTTGAAGGAAACAAAGGAGATGTAGTTGGGCCATATAAAGACAAGGGTTTCTTTAAGTTTTCAAAGGTAACAGAAGTGGCTGAAATGCCAGATTCAGCAAGAGCTAGCCATATTTTAATTCCATTTTTAGGAGCTCAAAGAGCTGCTCCAGAAGTAACAAGAACTGAAGATGAAGCCAAAAAATTAGCAGATAGTTTATACAATGTTGTTAAAAAAAGAAGAAATAAATTTAATGATTTAGCTAAAGAATTTTCAACAGATACAGGTTCAGGAGCAAAAGGAGGAGATTTAGATTGGTTTAATTACAGTAGAATGACTCCAGCTTTTAGAGATTTTGTATTTGAAGGGAATAAAGGAGATATCGATGTGGTAAAAACTCCTTTTGGATTTCATGTTATTAAAATTGATGACTTAAAAAATACTCAGAAAGTTTTAAAACTAGCAACTTATAGTAGAAAAATTGTTGCATCTGAAGCTACAGAAAATGATGTTTTCAGAAAGTCAGAAGAATTTGCTTTAGCAGTATCCAAAGCAGGAAATATTGCAGAAATAGCAAAAGAAAATAATTACCAAGCAAAACCAGCTATTGGTTTAAAAGTATTGGATGAGAATGTTCCTGGATTGGGTAATCAAAGACAAATTGTTAGCTGGGCATATAATAGAGATACAGAAGTAGGTAGTTTTAAACGTTTTGATTTAGAAAGTAGTCATGTTGTTGCTTATTTATTAAATTCAGCTTCAAAAGGTTTAATGTCCGTTGAAAGAGCAACAAGCAGAGTAAGGCCAATTTTGGTAAACGAAAAAAAGGCAGCAATGCTTAAAGGAAAGTTAGAAGGATCAGATTTGCAAGAAATTGCTAAATCAAATAATACAAATCTTAGAAATGCGAATGGAGTTACATTAAAAAGTCCAACTTTGTCTGGAGTTGGAGTAGAGCCAAAAGTAGTTGGGGCGATGTATAATGCAGAATTAAATACGATTTACAATTCCATAGAAGGTAATAGAGGGGTATATGCTTTTAAAGTTACTAAGAAAGAACTGCCAACGGCATTGCCAAATTACGATTCAAATAGAAAAAGAATTTCTGAAACTAGAAAAAGACAAACTTTTAAAGTATATGAGGCTATCAAGAAAGCTTCTGAAATAGAAGACAATAGAGTTAATATGTACTCTAACTAAAAACAATCTTTTACTATTAAGATTTAAATCCATTCATTTTTTGAATGGATTTTTTTATTAATTATTTTTTGTTCAAAATTGTTTTCTAATAGAATTTTATAATTGAATACTTCAAATGTTGCTTTTGGAAGATTTTCTGTCTTGTCCTAAAATAGTGTTACGCCAAAACATTATATAAT
>CAJWAC010000085.1 GCA_913020555.1 uncultured Polaribacter sp.
CAGGTCTAGCTACAGGTATGATCTCAACTTTTCCAACAGTAATTTTATTTGCTGCTGCAATCTGGTCATCGTATGCTTTTGCAGGATTTTATGGTGTTGCCATGGCAGCCTCTGCGATGATGGCAACTACAGCAATGCAATTAGCCATTGACGCCTTTGGACCTATTGCAGATAATGCAGGTGGAATTGCTGAAATGAGCGAACAAGATCCAATTGTAAGAGAACGTACAGATATCTTAGATTCGGTTGGTAATACAACAGCAGCAACAGGTAAAGGTTTTGCCATTGCTTCTGCTGCATTAACTTCATTAGCTCTTTTTGCTGCTTATGTAACCTTTACAGGAATTGACGGAATTAATATTTTTAAAGCACCTGTTTTAGCAATGCTATTTGTTGGTGGAATGGTACCAGTTGTATTCTCTGCTTTAGCTATGAATGCTGTTGGTAAAGCCGCTATGGAAATGGTTTATGAGGTTAGACGTCAGTTTAAAGAAATTCCTGGAATTATGGAAGGTACTGGGAAACCAGAATATGATAAATGTGTGGCAATTTCTACGGAAGCATCCTTAAAAGAAATGATGTTACCTGGTGTATTAACCATTGGTTTCCCAATAGTAATTGCTTTTGTTCCAATGATTTTTGGAATGGACAATTTAATGATCGCAGAAATGCTAGGTGGG
Source organism: uncultured Polaribacter sp. (assembly GCA_913020555.1). Lineage (GTDB taxonomy): Bacteria > Bacteroidota > Bacteroidia > Flavobacteriales > Flavobacteriaceae > Polaribacter. The sequence goes on from CAJWAC010000085.1 coordinate 681, forward strand.
TATATGGCTGGTGTAACTGTAAGTGGTGTTTTATGGGCAATTTTCCAAAACAACGCTGGTGGTGCATGGGACAATGCTAAAAAATCTTTTGAAGCTGGGGTTATGATTAATGGTGAAATGACACACAAAGGGTCGGATGCTCATGAAGCAGCAATTACTGGAGACACTGTTGGTGATCCATTTAAAGATACTTCTGGCCCATCTATGAATATTTTGATTAAACTGACTTGTTTAATCGGTTTGGTAATTGCCCCTATTTTAGGAGGTCATTCTTCTGAAGAAGCTCATGGTACCAATGTAATTAAAAAAGAAATAAATGTTGATACTGAACAAACTTCAATGAATACAACGATTACTAACACTTCTATTAACGAAGATGTGAATGGAAAAACAGTTACAGAGACAGAAAAAGTTGTAATTTCTGGAACTTTAGAAGAGGTAAAAACAGCGATGAAAGAATTGAATGGATACAGCGGAGATGTTGAAGTTGAATTAAAGAAAGCAGAATTAACAACACCATCCACTCCAGAAACTCCAGTAACTCCTAAAAACTTAGACATAGGAATTAAAATAGTACATTTAAAATAAACACCTCAATTGAGGTGTTTTTTAGTTTATAACAAACTGTATTTTAGCTCCTGTCGATTTTTGTCCTAATCTATTTATACTTTCTTCTGAAAGTTGCAGTATTCTCGGGTAACCTCCAGTTACTTGACAATCTCTCATTAAAATAATCATTTTTCCTGATGGTGTTAATTGCACAGTTCCTGGAAAAACAGCTGAAGTTAAAATCTGAGGTAAATTGTTTTCTAAGACTTCTTCCAATTTATAACCCATTCTACTATTATCCATAGAAATGGTAAATTCTTGATGTAGTAATTTATAACGTTGATTTTGATTTAGCTTATCAAATTCAGGACCTTTAAAGCATTCTAAAATAGGAGTCCTAAAATGATTTTGATTTATTTTAACTGAAGTGTTTGTAAAGGTTAAGCTTAATTTAAAATCAGTATAAGCAATTAAATCATTTTTTCTAATGATAAAGTCCTTAGTGATATTTTTAAAGTAACTCCTACTCTTTAATCTTTTCTCAGATAAAAAACCATGTTTAACGGCCACATAAGTTCTAGCACCAAAATTCATTTTACCAAAAGATAATATATCGTTTGGCTGAATTATTATTTTTGAATTAAGATTGATGACTATACCATTCAACTTTGCAGAAAAATCAGCTCCAGAAATACAGATGATTGTTTTTTTCAAAAACTGAAACTCACAGTTTCCAAAAGTAATTTCTAAAACAGCTAAATCTAAAGGGTTATTTAATATACTATTTGCTAAATCTGAAGAATAAGTATCCATAATGCCAGAAACAGGAACACCTACTGATGCAAATCCTGAGCGCCCTTTATCTTGAATAGAGCAATAAAAACCAGATTTTAATACCTTAAGCATCTGCCTCAATTTTTAAAACTTGATAAATATTTGCTTTAATTTCTTTCTCTAGTTGGTGAAATTCGTCAATACAAACTGGCTTAAATTTAACTTTATCTCCTGCTTTTGCAAAGCAAGGATTTACATTTTCTATATCGAAAAAATTAATTGGAGTTTTACCAATAACATTCCAACCTCCTGCAGAATCATTTGGGTAGACTCCTGTTTGTTGTCCTCCTATTGCCACTGAACCTTTTTCCACTTGTATTCTTGGATTTGCTTTCCTATCAAAAAAAAGTTGTTCACTTAGTCCTCCTAAATAAAGAAAACCTGGTAAAAAACCGATGAAAAAAATTGTGTAACTTCTTTCTGAATGAAGTTTGATAATTTTATCAATAGATAAGCCTGATTTAGCTGATATTTCTTCTAAATCAATTCCAAAGTTTACATCATAACAAACAGGAATTTCGAAAATAAAATTAGTATCTCTTTCCGTTTGTATCTCTATTTTTTCAATTGACTTTAATATTTCCAGTTCTATAGAAAAATCTAGGAAAGGTTTTTTATACTTAATAGCTAAAGAATTGTAACCAACAATTAAATCTGTATATAGAATCTTTTTTTGGAATTCAATTTTATTTTTGAATCTAATAATTTCTTTCAGAATTGATGTATCAATTTTAGATTCCCATTCTACTAAAATAATTTGATTGCCAAACGGTTTATATGTAATAATTTTATCCAATTATAAATCCCTTTTTTCTCAATTCCCCATTAATGTATTTTACAATTTCGATCGAATTTTCAGTATCGCCGTGTATACAAAAGGTATCCGCCTTTATCGTTTTTGTTGAGCCTGTTATCGTTTTTACTTTTTGAGAATTAATCATTAATAGCAAATGTTCAAAAACTTTTTTTTTATCAGTTAATAAAGCATTTTTATAAATTCTTGAAACAAGTTTTAGACTATCTGTGTAATTCCTATCCGCAAAGGCTTCGTATTTTATATTTACATCATTTTGAAAAGCAACTCTTCCAATTATAGAATTATAAGGCACATATAAAAAAACATCATTTAAATAATCTCGAATACTCTCTATAAATATATTGGCCAATTTGTCATCAACTGCAATAGCATTGTATAAAGCTCCATGTGGTTTTATATGATGTAATTTTGCATCAACCCTAGCAAGTCTTTCTAAAAATAAATCTAATTGATTTTGAATACTTATTTTCAAATCTTTATCAGAAATTTGCATCAACTTTCTACCAAAATTTTCTTTATCTGGAAAAGAAGGGTGAACTCCAATTTTCACATTGTTTTCAATTGCCAATTGTATCGTTTTATCAATAGAAAATTCATCACCAAAATGACCTCCACAAGCAATGTTACATGAGGATATGTAAGGCATTAATAAATGCTCTTTAGCTACTCCTTCACCAACATCACAATTGATATCTATTTTCATTTTACAACAAATTAAATACGTTTAAAATACCTTTTGCCCCTAGAAATATAGAAATCGACAATATAATAAACCCGAAAACATTCTGCATTTTAGAATTTACAAAACTCCCCAAAACATTCTTTTTATTCATGATCCACAATAGAATTCCGGCAATAATTGGCAATAAAATTCCATTCGCAACTTGTGCAAACTTTATGATTTCTATAGGTTTTATTCCTGTAGATGAAAATAATACACCGATAAATAAAATGATAATCCAAACTAATCTAAACCATTTTGATTTCAAATTCCCTTTAAAACCCAAACAACCTTTTGCAACATAAGCAGCTGCTAAAGGTGCTGTTATTGCTGAGGTGATTCCTGCAGCAAACAGACCTATACCTAAAAAGTAGGTTGCATAATTTCCGTAAAGAGGCGCAAGACTTTTTGCCAAATCAGAAGCATTAACAATATCATCTAGCCCAATGGAGGATGCAGAAATCATAATAGCCATAGAAACTAGACCTCCTAAAATAATAGAAATAAAGGTATCTTTTCTCACAATTTTTAAATCTTCTTTACCTTTCCATTTTTCTTTTACTAATGATGCGTGTAAAAATAAATTATAGGGCACCACTGTAGTACCAATTAACCCAATTATTGTTAATAAACTCCCTTCTGGCACAGATGGCAATAGAGCTCCTTTTAGAATCTCTAAAATATCAGGTTTTGTTATAAGAGCAGTAATTAAAAATGAAATACTCATAATTAAAACTAATACAACTAAAACTCTTTCTAAAAATTTGTAATTCCCTACAAATAGTAATACAAATGCAATTAAACCAATAATAAAACTTAAAATATTTAAAGAATGACCAGCTATTGTCATTCTTATCTCTCCAACTATGGTTTCTAAGCCTAGAATTCCACCACTAATATTTCCTGCTTCGTAAGATGCGTTTCCAATAACAATTGCAGATAAAATAAGTACTACAATTATCTTATTAATTATTGGATTTTGTATTTCAGCTTTAATAACCTCAGATAATCCCTTTTTAGAAATAATACCTAATCTCGCAGCCATTTCCTGTAAAACAATAGTTGCCAATATAGATAGGAGCATTGCCCATAGTAAATGAAACCCAAATTTTACCCCAGCCAATGTGCACAAAGTCACAGTGCCTGGACCAATAAAAGCAGCGGCTATAAGTGCCCCTGGACCTGTATTTTTTAATGAGAATTTACTCATTTAGAAGCTGAATTTAATGCATAAATGGCAAAGCTACCTAACCAATGTCCTCCCTCATAAGAATCTCCTACAACATTGGGTAAGGAATAATTGATATGTTCAAAGGCTATTTTTTTCAAATGACTATAATCGGGTAAATCTCTCACAATATCAAATAAAGCCCAAGCTCTAGAAAAATTCACACCATCTAAATGTACTAATTTTCCATCTGTTCTATCTGATACTTCTCCGACGTCTAATTTAAAATTGACATCTTTTAGTTGTGGTAAAAAATTGGAAAACCATTTTTTAAAAGCTTGCTTTGTTAATATTCGTTTCATAATTGCGGCTTCTTGTAAGCATGGAGATAAGAAATCGAAACCACCAGGCTCCCATGAAATTGGACAATTTGTATCATTCAAATAAAACTTTTCAGCACTACTTTTTATCATATTTAAAAGTAATTCATTATTTACAGTTTTAGCATAATCCCAGGCAAATGTTAATCCAAAAGCGGTATTAGGGTGCTCACCTACTCTAATAGGATAATTTAGTTTTGGAATAAATTCTAGGTATTTTTGTACAATTAAATCTGTTAGAGGCTGCAAGTTTTTTTCTAATTTTCGCGCAGTATCATCATCCCAAGTGTGTAGTTCTTCCGCTAGTTTTAACAACCAAGCCCAACCATAAGTTCGCTCGTAACTTTTATTATGTTTACCAAGAAAATATTCAACTTCCTTAGAAATATTTTCTCGCGAAATATGCTCTAACAATTTATTTTTAACCTCATTTACATTCTCTAATTTAGGAAATTGCTTTAACAATGAAACTAAAGCCCAATGCCCATGTACGGAAGAATGCCAATCGAAACATCCATAAAATGCAGGATGTAATTCTCTTGGAGATTGCAAATCTTCTTTACCCCCAATAGTTTGTCCTAATTTATTTGGAAATTCTGCATCTATACAATGGATGGGTAAACCTATTAACCTCTGCGCTTGCTCTAAATTTAGTTGAATTGAAGTGGTTTGAGTTGTAACTTTACTTTTAGGTTTGAATTCTTTATTATTACATGCAATTAATAAAAAAAGAGAGAAAATGATAAAAAAGTTTTTCATTATTGATTTTATATTTTTTTTTAAAAGTAAATAAAAGAATTCAAAAAAAAAGCATCCAAAAAGGATGCTTTAATTTAATCTTATTTTTTTTACTAAAAAGCGTAACGTTGAGGACCTCCTCTGCGAATTTCTTCACTTGCAAATTCCTCAAATTGTTTAAAATTATTTCTAAATGCATTGGATAATTGGAATGCAGTTTCATAATATGCATCATCATTATTCCAAGTAGCTCTTGGACTCAATAACTCATCTGGAACGCCTGGACAAGTTCTTGGTTGTGCAACTCCAAAAACAGAATGAATATGATAATTTTCGTAAGTATAATCGCCTAAATCACCATTTAAAACAGCAGTAATCATTGCTCTCGTGTACTTTAAAGGCATTCTTCTGCCAACTCCATATTTTCCTCCAGACCAACCTGTATTAATTAGCCAAACATTTACACCAGCTTCTTGCATTTTATTACTTAACATTTCTGCATACCTTGTGGGATGCAAAGGCATAAAAGGTGCCCCAAAACAAGCTGAAAAACTTGGCACAGGCTCAGTAACACCTGCTTCCGTACCTGCCACTTTAGCTGTGTAACCAGATATAAAATGGTATGCTGCTTGAGCTGGTGTTAATTTAGATATTGGAGGCAAAACTCCAAAAGCATCTGCAGTTAAAAAGAAAATATTTTTTGGATTTTCTCCAATTGAAGGTTTCTTAATATTATCGATATGATAAATAGGATAACTAACTCTTGTATTTTGTGTTATTGAGATGTCTTCAAAATCAACAGCTCCCTTGTCATCCATAATTACATTCTCAAGAATTGCACCTTTTCTAATAGCTGCGTATATTTCTGGTTCTTGTTTTTGTGATAAATTAATGACTTTTGCGTAGCAACCACCTTCAAAATTAAAAACCGTATTTTCCGCTGTCCAACCATGCTCATCATCACCAATTAAACTTCTATTTGGGTCTGTAGAAAGTGTAGTTTTACCTGTACCTGATAATCCAAAGAAAATAGCAGTATCACCATCTTTACCAACGTTTGCAGAACAGTGCATGGGTAAAGTATTTTTATATACTGGTAATATAAAATTCAAAGCAGAGAAAATTCCTTTTTTAATCTCTCCTGTATATCCTGTACCACCAATTAAAGCGATTTTCTTTGTAAAATTTAAAATTGCAAAATTGTGCTGACGTGTTCCATCAAGTTCTGCATCTGCCATAAAACCAGGTGCATTTATTACTGTCCATTCAGGAGTAAAGCTTTGCAACTCCTTTTCTGTTGGACGTAAAAACATATTATAAGCAAACATGTTACTCCAAGGATATTCGTTTACTACTCTGATGTTAAGTTTGTAACTTTCATCTGCACAGGCATAACTATCTCTTACATAGATTTCTTTTTCTGATAAGTAATCAACAACTTTATTATAAAGCTGATCAAATTTTTCTTCTTCAAAAGGTAAATTAATTTTACTCCACCAAACCTTGTCTTTTGTAATGTTGTCTTTTACAATAAAACGATCCATTGGAGATCGCCCAGTAAACTCTCCTGTATTAACTGCAATAGCTCCTAGAGAAGATTCTACACCTTGTTCTTTTTTTAAAGTTTCTTGATGTAACTCACTAGAAGTTAACTGATAACGAATTGTTGGATTTTTGATTCCTAGATTATTTAACGAAATCGTTTTCGTACTTGTATCTACCATATCAATATTTTTAAGTTTTTTTATCAAAAACAAAATTAAACAATATTTTAAAATAGCGTTGAGTTCTAAATAAAATTATTAATTATTTATTGATTCTTGGATTTCTTTATGAATATTGTAATCATTGAAATCCAACCCATTATAAAAAATAAGCCTCCTAAAGGAGTTACGAACCAAATCATTTTTGCTGTTATAGGTGTTAATTGAATTAGATAAATAGACCCTGAAAAAAAGAGAATTCCTAAAAAAAATAAATAGCTAATTACATTTTTTTGTTTCACCGAAAATCCATTGTAAATATTCACAAATAATAAAACAATGGCATGAAACATTTGATAACGGACTGCCGTCTCAAAACTTTGTAACTGCGTTAATGTTAAAATTTCTTTTAGAGCATGTGCTGCAAAAGCACCTAAAATAACGGCTAACAATCCTAAAAATGAGGTAATTATTAAATTTTTAAACATTTTTTAATGTTTTTGTTAAATTTTAAACAAATATACTATCTTCGTTGATACACAAAAATACATCTTTCTTTTATGAAAAATATTCTAATTATTGGAGCAGGAAAATCAAGTTCATCATTAATTAAATATTTATTAGAAAAATCTAATAAAGAAAACTTGATGCTTACAATTGGAGATATTTCAACTGAAAATGCATTAAAACTAATCGATAATCATAAAAATGCCAAGGCTATTCAATTAGATGTTTTTGATAATATTCAACGTGAAAAAGTAATTAAACGTTCTGACATTGTAATTTCTATGTTGCCTGCTCGTTTTCATACAGAAGTTGCAAAAGATTGTATTAAGTTTAAGAAACATATGGTAACAGCTTCATATGTTTCTAAAGAAATGAAAAAACTAGATGAAATTGTTAAAAAAAATAACTTAGTTTTTATGAATGAAATTGGTTTAGACCCAGGTTTAGATCACATGAGTGCTATGCAAGCTATTGATAGCATTAGAGAAAATGGAGCTAAATTACTATTATTCGAATCTTTTTGTGGAGGGCTAGTGGCTCCTGAGAGCGACAGTAATTTGTGGAACTATAAATTTACCTGGAATCCCAGAAATGTTGTTTTGGCCGGTCAAGGAGGAGCTGCAATGTTTATCCAAGAAAGTACCTATAAATACATTCCTTACCATAAATTATTTAGAAGAACAGAATTTCTAGAAGTTAATGGCAAGAAATTTGAAGCTTACGCCAATAGAGATTCTTTAAAATACAGAAAAGCTTATGGCTTAGAAAATATACCAACAATGTACAGAGGTACCGTTCGAAAAGTAGGTTTTTCTAGAGCTTGGAATATTTTTATACAGCTCGGTATGACAGATGATTCTTACTGCATTGAAAATTCTGAAAATATGAGTTACAGAGATTTTGTTAATTTATTTTTAGCCTATTCTCCTTCAGACTCAGTTGAATTAAAATTACGTTCCTACTTGAAAATTGATCAAGATGATATTATGTGGGAAAAATTGATTGAACTCGATATTTTTAATCCGAAGAAAAAAGTAGGATTAAAAAATGCAACTCCTGCTCAAATCCTACAGAAAATATTACAAGATTCTTGGACCTTACAAGAAGATGATAAAGATATGATAGTTATGCAACATCTTTTTGGCTATGAAATAAACGGAGATAAAAAGCAGATAGAAAGTAGTTTGATCGTATTAGGAGAAAACCAAACGTATACAGCAATGGCTAAAACTGTGGGATTACCTGTTGCAATTGCGGCTTTAAAAATTTTAAAAGGCGAAATAAAAACTCCTGGAGTGCAAATACCAATTTCTAAAGAAGTTTATCAACCTATTTTAAAAGAATTAGAAAATTACGGAATTATTTTTAAAGAAAAACAAGTGCCTTATTTAGGTTATAACCCAGAAAATGTAATTGGATAATTACATTTTTAAATAAAAATTTTTAGTTAAATTTATATACTCTTTTGTGTATTGATGACGTTCAATCTCTATAATTAAATGTTCACTTATTATTTCTACTTGACGAAAAGAAAACTCCAATAAAACTCTCTTTATTTCTGATTTTGGATTGCCTTGAACAAGGCATTTTCGATTTAAAAATAAACTGTGTGCATTTGATAGTCTAATAATTTCTTGTTCTTCTTTAAAAGGAACAATTAGAGAAAATTTTCCATCTTCAGAAAGAATTTTTACTGCGTTTTTAATCAAGTCTTCAAAAGGTAAAGAAGATACAAAACGTGCTTTATTTCTTGCAGCATTTTTAGTTTCAAAATCATCTGTATAAAAGGGTGGATTTGTTACAATCAAATCGTAGGTTTCTTGCTCTTCTGCAATTTCGTCAGCAAATTCCTGAAAAGAACTATTGTAACAATACAAACGATCTCCCCAATCAGATTGCTCAAAATTCTCAACACTCTGTTCATATCCATTTTCATCTATTTCAACCGCGTCGATTGTCATAGAATCGCTTCTCTGAGCTAACATCAAGGCAATAATTCCAGTACCTGATCCAACATCTAAAATAGCCTCCGGAAAATTATCAATAGAACACCACGCACCCAATAAAACTCCATCTGTTCCAATTTTCATAGCCGTTTTGTCCTGATGTACTTTAAATTCTTTAAATTGAAAAGGTTTATCCATCTCACAAAAATAATCTAAAACTTAATAAGAAAATTACAATGTATGGTTTTTGTATAGGCGAAATATTTCAAAGCTCACCTCTTTAAAAGTATTTTTGGACATCAAAAAAATTCATTCGATGAAAAACCTTTACATTGTAACTAGTTTACTTCTATTGCTCTCTTTATCTATAAGTTCTCAACAAATGCCTATAGACTTTTCTGACTCAAATCATAAATTTCTAGAGTTTCGCGGAACTGGATTTTCTACAAGGAATGATCCTAAAGATTCAAACAATAAAGTTGGTCAATTTTATAATGATGGCTCCAATGCAACTCAAGGTTTTTATATAGACCTAACTCGCTCAATTGATTTAGAGACACAAAAAGAAATTACTTTATCTTTTTATTCTTTTGATCCGAATTCTCATAATATTACTTTGAAATTAGAAAATGGTATTAATCCAGAT
>CAJWAC010000086.1 GCA_913020555.1 uncultured Polaribacter sp.
TGAAAAAATCTTCTGAATTAGCTGAAGCTGGCGACACATCTACAAAACTATCACTACAAGAGTAGCTTAACCCTAAATGAATGATTATGATTGTTACTATTTTTATTTTTAAATTTTTCATCTTTATAATTTTTTAAAAATTAACATTCATTCCAAATAAAAATGTCTTTGGATTTGGATAAAAACCTTGATCTATACCACTACCAATTGGATCCCCACTTGATGTTGTAGGATCGTAACCTTTGTATTCAGTGAGTGTAAATAAATTAGACGCTGAAACATAAAATCTTAGTTTATCAAATTTTAATTTTTCTAAAGTACTGTCACTTACACTATATCCTAATTGTACGTTTTGTAACCTTAAAAAAGAACCATCTTCTACATAAAAATCTGAAAACAAGTTATTGCCATTTGCACCAGTTGTAACTCTTGGAAAAGAATTACTAGTTCCTGGACCTGTCCATCTATCTAAAAAATAAGTTGGCCTATTTGTTCGTGGTAGATTTCTTTCATAGTTTCTAACTATTTCATTACCTAATGAAGCAAATGCATAAGCGTTAAAATCAAATCGTTTATAATTAAATGACAAATTTAACCCCATTGTAACATCCGCTATTGGATCCCCTATATAAGTTCTATCGTCACTATCTATGGTGCCATCTCCATTAACATCTACAAATCTTAAATCTCCAGGAGCTGCATTTGTCTGTGAAGCGTGTGCTTCAACATCTGCTTGGGTCTGAAACAAACCATTTGTTTTATATCCATAAAAATATCCTATTGGGAAACCTGCCTCCATTCTAGAAGGTGGGTCTTGCCCAACTCCGAAAGAACCACCTTCTATTATTCCTGTTGAATTTCCTACAAATGTTACTTCATTGCATAATGTTGTGAAATTGTAGTTTATTTTAAAATCAAAATCTTCTGAAATAGTTTCTTTATATCCAATTGAAAATTCAAAACCAGAATTTTCTACGTTACCTGCATTGATAACAGGTACTGAAGAACCAGGCGCTGCAACACCAATAATACCTGAAGTTTGAGCAGAAACAAGAAGATCTTCAGTAGTTTTCTTAAAATAATCTGCGGTAATATTAATTTTATTAAACAACTCTAAGTCTACACCAATATCTAAAGGAATTTGTTGTTCCCATTTAATTTCTGGATTGGAAATTGGTCCTGGAGCAATACCCTGTACTAATTCATTATTAAAAACATATTCTGCCTCTCCACTTAACAAAGAAACAAATCTATTTCCAGGAATTCTGTCATTACCAATAATACCATAACTGGCTCTAAATTTTAGAAAGTTGATAAAATTAACATCCTCCATAAAATTTTCTTCAGAAGCTATCCAACCAATTGACGCCGTGGGAAAATATCCGAATTTATTTTCTGGTCCAAAATTAGAAGAGCCATCTCTCCTTATAACTGCAGAAAATAAATACTTACCATCATAAGCATACTGTAATCTAGTAAAATAGGATAATAAACGACTATCAAAAGACAGATTAGAACCATTGTTCTCATTTTTAAAAATCGCTAATTTATCTCCGTCAAGTATAGGTCCATAGACATCCACATCATTCAAATTTGTACCACTGGCATTGCTTGTTAAAATAGTTTCAAACCTACTCATAGATTTAAATATTGATGTACCTAACATAACTTTAACATCATGTACATCACTAAAAACTCTTTCATACTTTGCAAAAGCATCGAATGTATAATCAAAAAAACTTTGTTTATAATCTACAAAAGTAGCTTGATCTACGTTAAATACGCTACCATTTCCATAATTATATACTTGGTTAAAAGTATTTGAAGTGGAAAGAGCATAATTAGCTTGAAATCTAGTTTCTGCAGAAAAATAGTCATTCGCCTTATAATTTAAGCCATAACTACCAGAAATTTTATTTACCCAAGTTCTATTTTCTGCATTGTCTATTTGTGCAAGCGGATTTGCAACTTCAATACCAGTTCCTGTGGCAGGAGGTCTAGAAAACTCACCATCTACATCGTATACATTTGTGGTTGCTGGCATATTAAGTGCATTAAATAAAATAGAACCTAAGGTATTTTCTATTAAATTCTTTTTGTTTGTATTTGTATATATTGTTGAAGATGTAAATTTTAGATTCTCTAAAATATCTGTATCAAAATTAAACCTAAGATTTCTTCTATTAAAATTAGCTTTGTCTCCACCAACAATACCATCTTGGTTTAAGATAGATAAACCTAAAGAAAAGGTAGATTTTTCGGTACCTTTAGTAACGTTGTAATCAATACTGTAAATTGGTGCTGTTTCAAACACTTCGTTCTGCCAATTTGTTCCTTGCCCTAAACCACTAATATTAGGAAAAGGTAAAGCTTCTCCATTTGCTGCAAAAGCCTCGTTTGCTAGCAATGCATATTCGGTTGCGTTTAAAAGCGGTATTTTTCTAGTGGTGTTTTGAAAACCATTATACATGTTTAAAGTAGATTTGAAATCTGAATTTTTTCTTCCTCCTTTAGTAGTAACCAAAATTACACCATTTGCTGCTCTAACACCATAAATACCAGCTGCTGCATCTTTAAGTATATTGATAGACTCAATATCTGACGGATTGATTACACTTAAATCTTCTATAACTCGGCCATCTAAAAGAATTAAAGGTCTAGAATCTCTATTGGTTGAAACCCCCCTTATTCTAATGTTGGAAGACGCACCCGGTGAACCTGAATTTTGGGTAATATTTACACCTGCTACTTGCCCTTGCAGAGCTTGCTCAATTCTTGTTGGTTGCAGATCTTCAATTTGAGCACTGCCAACAACAGCTACTGCTCCTGTTACTTCTTTTTTACTTTGTGTACCATACCCAATCACTACAATCTCATCAAGGGATTCTGTAGATTGTTCTAAACTTACATTAAGTGTGACTGCATTTACTGAAACTTCTTTTGTTTTGTATCCTAAATAATTGAATACTAAAACAGCTCCTTTTTGAACATCCGATAAGACATACAGTCCATCGAAATCTGTTTCTACTCCTACAGTAGTGCCTTTAATTAAAATGCTAACCCCAGGTAAAAGTTCTCCAGTTGTTGCATCTTTTACAACTCCTTTTACGTTCATGGTCTGCGCTGACACAAACGCAGAAAAGAACATAAAGAGTAAAAGATTGATTGTTTTTCTCATGTGAATATTTTGTTTAATTATATTTTTCATAAAATTATGTTATAATTCTTACGAAAAATAAAATAATACCTCAACAAAAAACATACATCAACAAGAAAGCACCTAAGCCCTTTAATTATTGCGAATTTAAAAGCAAGTATTTTATAAAAAAAAAGTATTACACTGTAATGTTGTGGAAATGTATAGTTAAAAAAAGGGAGTGATTGGTTATTATATTTCGATAATATAATTTGTTAAGTTAGTGTCATGAGGTAAATTCATTTTTTTTCTAAGGCGATAACGCTTAACTTCAACACTTCTTGGTGAGATATTTAGTAATGGTGCAATCTCTTTAGAGGATAAATTTAATCTTAAATATGCACACAATCTTAAATCATTGGGAGTTAACTCAGCATGCTTAGATTTTATCTTTTTTAAGAATTTTTTATCTGCATTATTAAATGCTTCCTGAAACATTTTCCAATCATCTGTATTATTAAGGTTTTTATCAATAATTCTAACTACTTTTTCCACACCATTTTTACCATCTGAAATTAACTCAGATTTTATAGAACTTAGAAATTCGTTCTTTTTTATAATGCTCATTGTAGAAGTAGCTAACTCCCTATTTTTACTCTCAATATCTACCCTTAGCTTATCATTATTTATTTTTATGATTTTTTGAGAACTTTCTAACTCTTTTAATTCTATTTCTTTTTGAGCTTTCTCTAATAAATCTTCTCTTTGTTTTTTATAATATCTTTTAGAAGCAACATGAATTAAATAAAGGGAAAGCATAATTAAGATAATATAAATACCTATAAAAAAATCTGCCAAATACCATGCTTTTGATATTTGAAAGGAGTGTTCAGCAATATTATTACTTAATTTATTATCAATTGAAGCTCTAACTTTAAAAACATAATATCCGCTTGGTAAGTTTTCATACAATACAGAGTTATTCTCATATAATCTGCTCCATTTTTCATTTAAGCCTTCTAATTTATATTGATATTTTATTGATGATGTTTTGTTATAATTAGAAACACTGTAATGGTATTCAATATTATTTTCAGTTACATCAAAAATACCCTTTCCATTTAAACTTACTTTTCTTTTAAATTCGTCCGTTTCATTATTTAAAATTTTATTTATGCTTACATTAAAATCTTTAGCCTTTTTAATTTTATTTAAATCCACGACTAAGTAGCCATCTGCCGTTCCGATCAAATACTGTTTATCTTTTAAATAAATTAAATTTTCATAACCAGAAGCTCCCAAATGTAAACCTCCTTTTATTGGTATGATTTCTAAATTTGGTTTATTACTAAATTTTCCAGGAGAAAAATATCTTATATCATCTTTAGTAAAAGACCATAATTTATTATTCACATTATCATTAATTAATTTTGCAGATAAAAATTCTCCCTCTGGCATTAGATTGCTGAAAATACTGTCGAATTTAAAAGCTTTAATTTCCTCTAAATATTTGTAGACTCCTTTTTTACAAGCATAATAAATATCACCTTCATACTCCGTTAAACTCGAATGGATACCTTTTTCTACAGATTCATCTCTTTCAACCTTTACAACATTTCTAAAATCTCTATCAATATCTAATTTAAATACCCCTTTATACTCATGATTTACAAAAACAGTATTCTCATTTCTAATAATAAAGTACCTGCTTGAATTTGAAAAACCCTTAATTTTATTTCTAATACTCCAAGAGTTATTCTTTTTTATTAAAACATATAAACCATCATAACTCCCTTGCAATATAGCATTATCATCTATTTTTTTTACTCCCCAAGTACCTGATGTTCCATTTATTAACTTTGCATTATTATTAATTATTACAAAAGTTCCAGAATCATGACTACAGAAAAGAGTATTATCAATTTCCTGTAAATCCCAAACTTGGCCTTGAGTTTCTTTAACAAACTTAAAACGTTCATTAGAATTTATTGCTCTGTAGTACAAACCTTGATTAGTCCCTAGATAGAGATTTCCTCTGTAAATTATAGAAGCATAAATAGTACCCCAAAAGTTTTCCTTTTTAACAAAAGACTTAAAAGGTGATTTAAGATTAATTGTATTTATTCCATTATCTAAACCTAGCCATATATTATCATCAACATCTTCAAAAATTGATAAAATAGTATTATTACTTAATCCTAAACCTTGAGTAATTTGATAATAAATATCTCCATTTTGGAATAATTTTATAAATCCGTCAGAGATTGTGCCTAAAACGATATTGCCATTTTTAAGCACTTTTGCACTGTAAACAGTTTTGTTTTCTAATATTTGGTCAGCAGAAATTTTCCATTTTAATATGCTTTTATTTTCTAAATAAAAAAAACCTTCTTTTTGAGTTAAAAAGAATAATTTATTATCCTTTAAAAAAAATTGGACAATTTTATTTTCAGATAACAAAAAATCATTTGAAACCAGTTTAGGTTGACCATTTTCTATCATAAAAACACCTTTCCCTAGCTCTTGAAAATAAATAATATTACCAACTTTTGATAATTTAGTAATATCATTTGTTCCTTCAATTATTTTAATATCCTTTGAATTTAAATTGTACAAATAAATTCTTTGTAAAGATTTAAAAAGCATCCAGCCATCCAATTCTTCAATCTCCCATATCTGCTCATCTTCAAGCATTTGAAATTCACTATTTTTAATAATTGAAGTAAAATCTAAAGACCCAAATTGATTTTTTTCCCAAAAGCCAAAATTCATATAAAACCCTGTAAATATTTTATTTTCAAAACATTTTACAGATCGCATTATTGTTTCGTTGGGAGTTGGATATAATTGCCAAGCCGCACCGTTAAATTCTAATAAACCTTTATTATTGGCAACGTATATTAATTTATTTGGTGCCTGAGAAACCCCCCAGTTTTGATTTTCTGCTCCATAATCTTCAGTAGAAAATATGTTGATTGGAGGAATATCTTGGGCGAATGTTGACGAAAATGATAAGAATAAAAATATAAAAAGGAATCTCATAGCTGTTTATAATCTTAATAGAAGACTAATTTAATAAAATATAAATCATTTTATGTAACATTAATATTTTTTTAAATTAGTTTATATACCTAAACACAAGTAATATCAATAATTCAAGTTGTTTTTATTTAATAATGTTAACATAACTTTAGCAATTAGAAATAATTTATTAATTTTACATTACGACGTTATTATAATATAAATAGATTGAATGAATTTAATGAAAAAGCTGGGTGTCGCTAACTCACTGATGTTGATGCTTTGCGTATCAATTATACTTACAGCAGAGTATCTTTTTTTAACTGGCAACGAATTACATGGAATTTTCTTGGGACTTTGGGCTCCAACTCTATTAGGTGTTCTTATTTTCCTAAAAATTATTAAAAATGAGCGCAAATAGTATTATATTTTACTTTTCTATATTTGTTGGGCTTTGTGTTATTTTATGGGCTTATGTTATGATTAAAGAATTTAACAAAGTAAGTAAACGCTAATTATTTAATCTAAATCTTTAATTTTTTCAATAGTCTTGTCAATTTCATATTTTCTATTGTATTTTGAAAAAGAAAAACGTATTGAGGTTTTATTAAACTCTTGATGATTCAAAATTTCTGATAAAACATGAGAGCCTTGATTGCTTCCACTTTGACAAGCAGAGCCTCCAGAAATTGCAATTCCTGCAAGATCTAAACTAAACATTAGCATTGAATTTTCATTAGGGAAACGAACATTTAAAATAGTATAGCTACTTTTTTTTATGTGTGATGAAAAGCCATTGAATTGAAAATTTTCTGAAATTTTTTGTAATTCAGAAATAAAATAAAGTTTTAATTCCTCTATATGAGCTTTATCTTTTTCTAGATTTTGGTTTGCTATTGTTAGGGCTTTATCCATACCCAAAATACTGTGTACATTCTCAGTGCTAGATCTTGCTCCCATTTCTTGATCACCTCCAAAAAACATCGGTAAAATTCCAAAACCTTTTTTAAAGTAGGCAAAACCAACTCCTTTTGGCCCATGAAACTTATGAGCACTTGCTACAATAAAATCTATAGGAGTTTTTTGTAAATCGATTTTATAATGCCCTATGGCCTGCACAGTATCCGAATGAAATAATGCATTATGAGATTTACAAAGTTCACAAACTTTATCAATTGGTAATATATTACCAATTTCATTATTGATGTGCATTAAACTCACCAACGTTTTATCAGTTGAATGAGACAATAATTCTTCTAATTGCTTTAAGTTAATACGACCAAATTGATCAACATCAACAAACTCTAATATTATATTGTGTGTATTTTCTAAATGTTCACAGGTATGTAAAACTGCGTGATGTTCAATTTTTGAAGTAATAATTCTTTTAACCCCTAAGTTTAAAACTGCATTATTCAAAATTAAATTATCGGCTTCTGTGCCGCCTGCAGTAAAAACAATTTCACTTGCGGAAACATTAAAATGTTTGGCTATATTTTTTCGTGCAGTTTCAACAGCTGATTTTGCTTTTCTTCCAAATTGATGAGTAGAAGAAGGATTTCCATAATCTTCTCGCATTGACTTATACATCAAATCCAAAACATCTTCATCAATTTGCGTGGTGGCTGCGTTATCTAAATATATAGCTTTCATATCACAAAAATACAATTAATTGGCATTCTGATAAACATATACTTCAGTGGCTCCTAAACCATATTTTTTATAGGATGCATCATAAAATTTGACTGGATATCTGTTTAATAAAGATTGTAATTCTGCCTTTAAAACACCTTCGCCAACTCCATGAATAAATACAACTTTAGAAATTCTTTTTGATATTGCAAATTCTATTTTACTTTTTGCAGTATCTAATTGTAAATTTAACATATCGTAATTATCTAAACCTCTCGTGGATTTTATCAATTGATTGATATGTAAATCAACTTCTAATATAATTTCATTTTTATCCTTTATAAAATTACTTTTCTTTGTTTTCTCCGTTGTTATTTTTTCTTTTAATAAAGGATTATTAATATCTGAAAATTTTGACATCTCATGTTGAGGTTTATTAATTTTAACCAACTCAGATGCCAAGAAAACAAATATCATTCCATCTTTTGTTTCAATTGATATTTTATTACCATCAACTTTGGTTACAATTCCTTTTAAAACATCATCTAAAACAGCTACTTTATTCCCGATTTGTAAACACATTCTTAACATTAAATTAATTAACTAAACTACAATTTTAATCTAATTTTGTTGCAAAAATAATAATATGTTGAAGACTGCGAATATCAGCACTAAAAACTTTTTTGAAAGTGCTTTAAATAAAAATAATTTATCTCAACAAAGGAGTGAACTTTTGATAAGAATAGCAGAAAATATAGCCAAAGAATATTCCATAAATCAAACCGTTAATTTAAATTTTATTTGCACGCACAATTCAAGAAGGAGTCAATTAGGGCAAGCTTGGAGTTTTTTTGCTGCAGCATATTTTAACTTAAATATAAATGCATATTCAGGGGGAACAGAGGTTACTGCTTTTTATAGAAATACAGTAAAAACTTTACAAAAAGTAGGTTTTTTGTTTCAAGTAGTAGATTTCTCGCATCAAAACCCTAAATATCAAATCTCTTTTGATGGAGCTAATAAAACCATTTTAGGCTTTTCTAAGTTGTATGATGATCCTGAAAACAAAAACCCTTATATGGCCATTACTACTTGCGATAGTGCTGATGAAAATTGCCCATTTATCCCTTCTGCCACTCATCGTTTTCATTTACCTTTTGTTGATCCTAAACACTCTGATGGCAAAGAAAAACAGGACGAAGTTTACTTGCAAACAAATAAACAAATAGCAGGAGAAATTTATTTTATTTTTTCTAATGTTAAAAAAATTATTTCATAAGTTTTTAAAAATAACAATGATTAGATAATAACCATCTTGTATTTTGCTTAAAGTTCAGGTCCATTTGAAAAATTATTTCATGAGAACTTAAATTACCTCCAAGAATCGAAAATCTATGATCATAAGCATAACCGATTCTGTATTTTTTATTTAAGATCAATGTAAATAAACCACTCACCGAATTTTTATAACGATATGAAATTCCGGTTTCTATAATATCTTTATATAAAAAGTTTGTATTAACGTCTATTGATAACGGAAGATTAGCAGTATATCTAACCATTGTTGATGGCCTAAATAAAACATCTTCAGTTAATTTAAATAAAACCCCTGAAGATATAAATACATTAGTATTTTTAGCAAAACTGACCGGTTTTAAATTGTCTTCTATATAAAATTGTGGCGATTCAAATAATTGAGGAACAGACAAACCCACATAGAACTTTGGAGTGTAAAATAAACCCCCAAAACCTACATTTACAAACCTTCCTGTTGTTGACGCATAGCTATCATTATCTGGGGTAATTCCGGAAAATAAATTATTATTAAAGAAATTTAAACCACCTTTTAAACCAAATGACAACCTACTATATCTAGACGTTATAACCGTATATGAAGCATCTAAATTTATATTGGTTGTTTCTGATAAACCTATTTTATCATGTATAATAGTGGCTCCAATTCCTAATCCTCTTCTAGTTCTTCCATTTATAGAAAATGTTCTTGTTATAGGGGCGCCTTTTACCCCAATCCATTGCTGCCGAGATAATACAGACATGCTTAATTCTGCCCTATAACCAACAAAAGCAGGATTTATAATCTGCATATTGTACAAATATTGTGTATAATGGGGAGCTTGCTGCGTGTAGCTTTGTAAACTGATAAAAAGCACACTTAAATGTAATAATCTTATTTTCTTCTTCATTTTATAGCCAATTTCTTTTACCATCACCTTATCAATTGTATAAAGTTGGTAATGGGCTTTTTAAAACCATCATTAAAGTCTAAAATGTAATAATAAACACCTGTTGGTGATGGTTGACCTTTATAAGTACCATTCCACCAGCTAGGATTTAAATTACCATTATTATTATAATTATAAACTTCATTTCCTTGACGATTGTAAATAGAAATTTTAAAATTAGGAAAATCTTCTATACCTGAAATTTTAAATTCATCGCTATTTCCATCACCATTTGGTGAAAATAAATTAGGATAATCGTTATCTTTTATAAAACCTATTCCTCTAGCCGGAAATGTATTAGAAACATCTGAACTAAATAAATTTGCTTCTAAAAAAAAACTTTCTGTTTCTTCGTTTAGCCGATCTTCTAAAGTATTTACAGTTTCCGTGATAGATGAAATTAATGCCGGAATTGTAATTTGTTTTGATTTTAATTCATAATCTAAATTTGCACTTGCCGTATCATCAATTGTCTCTAAAGTTAGATTGATTGGCA
>CAJWAC010000087.1 GCA_913020555.1 uncultured Polaribacter sp.
AAAGTATTGGTTTGATAAATTTGATATTGGAGCTTGGTGGGATAAAAAAATTGAAGAGCTGTCTAAAGGAATGGCTCAGAAAGTACAATTTATAGTTACAGTATTACATCAGCCTAAGTTATTAATTTTTGACGAACCTTTTTCAGGTTTTGATCCCATAAACGCACAACTAATAGCTAAAGAAATTTTGCAATTGCGTGATGAAGGTGCAACTATAATTTTTTCTACCCACAGAATGGAATCTGTAGAAGAAATGTGTGATGATATAGCATTGATTAATAAATCTAATAAAATATTAGATGGTAAATTATCTGATATAAAACGGGAATTTAGAACAAATACCTTTCAGGTAGGTTTAAATACAATCAATCAAAAAGAAGTTGAAGAGCAATTAAAAGCCAATTTTAAAGTTTTTCCTGCAGATTTTAAATTATTGGGAAAAGAATTGACTATGAATGTAAAGTTAGGAGAAAAAGATTCAGCTAATGATTTATTATCCTTTTTAACAAATAGGGGAGAGGTTCAGCATTTTGTAGAATTGATACCAAGTGCAAACGATATTTTTATTCAGGCAGTAAATAAAAACAATTAAAAAAATGAGCAAGTTAAATTTAATTATTCAAAGAGAATTTATTGCCAAGGTGCGTAATAAGTCATTTATTGTAATGACTTTTTTAAGTCCGCTAATTTTGGTAGGAATGGGTGCTTTAGTTTTCTTTTTAATGAAAAAGAATGATGAAAAGGTAAAAGAAATTGTTTATGTAGACCATTCTGGTTTGTTTTCAAAAGAAGATTTTAGAAACACAGAGACGTTACACTATCAGGATTTTACGGTTTTGGGAGTTGAAGAAACCAAGAAAAAAGTAGAAGCAGGAAATCATTATGGCGCATTGATAATTCCAAAACAAGATAGTTTAGAGATATTGGCAAAATCAATTGAATTTTACTCAAAAGATTCGCCAGGAATGTCTGTAATGAATACTTTAGAAAATAAAATAGAACAAAAATTAAGGAATAATAAACTTAATAATTTTGGAATTGATATCGATAAAATTAATGCATCAAGAATTCAGTCAGATATTAAAATGTATAATTTTTCAGGAGAAGAATCATCCAAATTAATTAATGGTTTAAAAATTGGTGTTGGGGCAATCGCAGGATATATGTTAATGATGTTTGTTATGATTTATGGTACTTCTGTAATGAGAAGTGTAATTGAAGAAAAAACAAGTAGAATTATAGAAGTGATAGTTTCATCTGTAAAACCGTTCCAGTTAATGTTGGGTAAAATTATTGGTAATGCTTCAGCTGGTTTATTACAATTCTTTATTTGGGGAATTTTATTGTTCATTATTTCTACAGTAGCTACATCAGTTTTTGGAGTTGATATGGTAGAAATGCAAACATCTAAACTGCCAGCAGAACAATTGCAAGCTGCAAAACAGGCTGCAGGCGGGGATAAAATGCAATTGATTATTCAAGAAATTTTAAGATTACCAATTTTAAAAATGTTTTTATTATTTATATTTTATTTTTTAGGAGGTTATATGTTATACAGCTCATTGTTTGCTGCTGTTGGGGCAGCTGTTGATAATGAAACAGATACACAACAATTTATGTTGCCAATTATGTTGCCTTTAATTTTAGGAGTCTATGTTGGTTTTGCTACTGTGATAAATGATCCTCATGGGCCAATTTCTGTGGCATTTTCTTACATACCATTAACTAGCCCTATTGTAATGTTAATGCGTGTTCCTTTTGGAGTTTCTTGGTATGAACTTGCAATTTCTATGGCATTATTATTGATTACTTTTATTTTTATGGTTTGGTTAGCGGCTAAAATCTACAGAGTAGGAATTTTAATGTATGGTAAAAAACCAACCTATAAAGACTTATATAAGTGGTTAAAATACAAAGGATAAAATATGAGTAAAATATTGATTATAGAAGACGAGGCGGCAATTAGAAGAGTGCTCTCTAAAATTATTTCTGAAGAGAATGATGCTTATCAAGTAGAACAGGCAGAAGATGGTTTGATAGGCATAGAAATGGTGAAAAATAACGAATATGACTTAGTTTTATGTGATATTAAAATGCCCAAAATGGATGGTGTTGAGGTGCTTGAAAAGGCTAAAAAAATAAAGCCAGAAGTGCCATTTGTAATGATTTCTGGACATGGAGATTTAGATACAGCAATACATACAATGCGTTTAGGAGCTTTTGACTATATATCTAAACCACCAGATTTAAATCGTTTATTAAATACGGTAAGAAATGCTTTGGATAAAAAAGTTTTAATTGTAGAAAACAAACGTCTCAAAAAGAAAGTTAGTAAAAGTTATGAGATGATTGGTGAAAGTTACGCGATTACTCATATTAAAGGTATTATAGAGAAAGTCGCTCCCACAGATGCTAGAGTTTTAATTACTGGTCCTAATGGAACAGGAAAAGAATTAGTTGCGCATTGGCTGCACGAAAAGTCAAATAGGATAAAATCTGCAATGATTGAAGTAAATTGTGCTGCAATTCCGTCAGAATTGATAGAAAGTGAATTATTTGGTCATGTAAAAGGTTCTTTTACTGGCGCAAATAAAGATAGAGCAGGGAAATTTGAAGCTGCAAATGGAGGTACTATCTTTTTAGATGAAATAGGAGACATGAGTCTTTCTGCACAAGCAAAGGTATTGCGTGCTTTGCAAGAGAATAGAATTTCTAGAGTTGGTTCAGACAAGGACATTAAAGTGAATGTTAGAGTTGTGGCCGCTACAAATAAAGATTTGAAAACTGAAATTGCTGAGGGTAGATTTAGAGAAGATTTATATCACAGATTAGCAGTTATTTTAATAAAAGTTCCTGCTTTAAATGATAGGAGAGAAGATATTCCATTATTGGTAGATTTTTTCACAAAAAAAATATCTGATGAACAAGGTGCTCCCCAAAAAACCTTTTCTGATGAGGCAATTGAAATGTTAAAAAAATATGATTGGACAGGTAATATTCGAGAATTGAGAAATGTTGTTGAACGTTTAATTATTTTGGGTGAAAAGCAAGTTTCAGCCAACGATGTAAACCTATTTGCAAGCAAATAAAGAAAGCATATATGATAAAAGGGAGATTTTTTATGAGTCTCCTTTTTTAACTTAAATTTTTGAGTAAAAAAGGTTGAATGAAAATTCTTCAAAATTTTAATTTGTATTCTAATAAGTTTTAAAAACTTCACACATTACAGTTAATGCAATGGCTGTCAGTTAATTTATTTCTTTATTGCAATTTTAAGACTAAAAATAGAATAAGGGGATTAATTCATGAGTTTTCATTTTTTAAGTTATTTATTGATATATAATATTGATAAAAATTATTCTTGCATAAGATATATCTTATAGGAAACATGCAAAAAACCTTTTTAGGTTTATATTTTTGTATCAAATAAAATAATAATTAAAAAATATAGATAATGGCAACAGCAGTTGGTAAAAAATTCCCAGATTTAAACGTAGATGCGATGAATGAAATGGGAGATACATTTAAATTAAATGTATTAGAAGAAGCAGTTAACAATAAGAAGAAAGTTTTATTGTTCTGGTATCCAAAAGATTTTACATTTGTTTGTCCTACTGAATTACACGCTTTTCAAGCGGCTTTGGGAGAGTTTGAAAAAAGAAATACTATTGTAATTGGGGCTTCTTGCGATACTCCAGAAGTGCATTTTGCATGGTTAAGTACTTCTAAAGATAATGGAGGAATTGAGGGTGTTACTTATCCAATTTTAGCAGATAGTAATAGAAACTTATCATCAATATTAGGTATTTTAGATATTACTAATGAAACTTTTGATGAGGTATCTCAAACTATTCAAGTTGAAGGAGATAATGTAACTTACAGAGCTACATATTTAATAGATGAAGAGGGTACAGTATTCCATGAAGGAGTAAATCACATGCCAGTAGGTAGAAATGTAAACGAATTTATACGTTTAATAGATGCTTATTCGCACGTACAGTCTCATGGAGAGGTTTGTCCTGCAAATTGGGAAGAAGGCAAAGAAGCAATGTCTCCAAATGCAAAAGGAACAGCTGAATATTTAGCAAGTCACTAGTAAATTAGTCAAAAATTATGAATTATGAATTTTAAATTCATAATTCATAATTTAAAATTTAGATAAAATGGTACAAGAATTAACAGAAGATAATTTACAAGCAATTGTAGATGGAAATGAGAAAGTAGTGGTGCAATATTCTGCAACTTGGTGCGGAAACTGTAGAATTATGAAGCCAAAATTCAAGAAGTTAGCTTCAGAAAATAGCGATATTAAGTTTGTTATGGTTGATGCTGAAAAATATCCTGAAAGTAGAAAATTAGCAGATGTAAGTAATCTGCCTACTTTTGCTACTTTCATTAAAGGGGAGAAGAAAAATCAAACGCAAACAAACAAGTTTGATGTTTTAAAAGAATTGGTAAACGAAGTTAATTAATTATGAAACTACCAGTAATTAAACATTTAATATCTTTTATTGAAGAGAATGATGAGGATTATTTATTGGAGACAATAGATACTTTAGAAGCTTTAACAGAAATACCTTCTCTTAAGGATGAGGAATTAGACGTGCTTGGAGAATTAATTTCTAATTTATATGGTGCGGTTGAAGTTAATAAAATGATCAAAGAAGGCACATCAAAAAAGGAAGCTTTAAATGCATTTATGGAACGTGTTTTGGGTTCTATAGACCAATAAAGATAATTACATTGAATAATTTTGAATTTTATTCTAAATCCCATGCTTATAAGTATGGGATTTTTTCTTTTAAAGTGTAGTCGCTATTTTTTGTAAAATTTATTTTCTGTTTTAATTAAAAGTCGTCATAAAATGTAATTAAACATTGATATTTTACCACCATCAAATTTTATTCTATGTTTTTAGAATTTTCAGAATAGGTTCTCCATTTAGTAAGGCAATTTGCAATATCTTCAGGAATTTCTGAATTAAACCGCAGAAATTCTCCAGAAATTGGATGTGTAAATCCTAAAGTTTTTGCATGTAAAGCTTGTCTAGGTAAAGTGTTAAAACAATTTTGTACAAATTGCTTGTATTTGGTAAATGTTGTTCCTTTTAAAATATCATTACCTCCATACCTTTCATCATTAAAAAGTGTATGACCAACATGTTTAAAATGAGCTCTAATTTGATGAGTTCTTCCAGTTTCTAATTTACATTGTACCAAAGTAACATAGGTTAAACGTTCTAATACTTTATAATGGGTAACTGCATGTTTACCAAAATCACCATTAGGAAAAACAGCCATTTGTAAGCGATTTTTTAAACTACGTCCAATATTACCTTCAATTTTGCCTTCATCATCTTCTATATTACCCCAAACCAAAGCATAATATAGCCTTTCAGTAGTTCTATCAAAAAACTGTTTAGATAAGTGAGCTAAAGCAAATTCTGTTTTTGCAACAACCAACAATCCACTTGTATCTTTATCAATTCTATGCACTAAGCCAGGCCTTTCGTTAGCGTTTTTTGGAAGATTTTCAATATGATGAATTAATCCATTTACCAAAGTTCCTGAATAATTTCCATGACCTGGATGAACAACCATTCCTGAAGGCTTATTTACCACAATTAGAGCATCATCTTCGTAAACTATGTCTAGAGGTATGTCTTCAGCAACTAGTAAATTTTCTGGAGGAGGATATGCTAAAACTACACGAACAATATCTTGTGGCTTTACCTTATAATTAGATTTTACAGCAATATCATTTACCAAAATATTACCTGCTTTTGCAGCCTGTTGAATTTTATTTCTTGTAGCACTTTCAATAAAATTCATTAAAAATTTATCTATGCGTAAAGGTTCTTGTCCTGCATTGGCTATAAATTTATGATGTTCATAAAGAGCATCGTTTTCTAGATTATTTGCGTCTGTTTCTTTTGTTGTCATAAATTTAATTATTCAAGCTCATTACATATTTTTTAGGCGTTGTGCCAAACTTCTTTTTAAATGCTGCAATAAAATGACTAGCAGTACTATAGCCCACTTTTACGCCTACTTCATTTACATTGTATTGGTTGGTTTCTAATAACCTACGAGAGTGTTCCATTTTATAATCAAACAAAAAGCTATACACAGTGTCACCATAAATTTGTTTAAAACCTTCTTTTAATTTTTTAATATTCAAACCAATTTCCGTTGCTAATTCTTGTAAACTTGGTGGTTCAGACATTCTAGAAATAATAATTTCTTTTGCTTTTCTAATTTTTAAAACATTTTGTTCGTCCACCAAGAAAGGGCAATATTCTGCATCCGTATTTTCTTCTTTCTGAAAATGCAAACTCAATAGTTCGTATACTTTTCCCTTAACATATAGCTCCCTTATAGAACTGTTAATATTAGAATTGATTATTTGTTGTAATACAATAGAAACTGTCGGTTTTATTTCTGTGTCATCATAAAATTTACGGTTGCTGTTTTCATCACTTAAAAAAGGAATATAACCAGATTCTTTAGAGAATAAGGAGTGAAATTTTCCAATAGAAATTAATAAGGAAACTAAGGTTGTTTTTGGTTGTATTTCTAAATTTATAGGCAATATCCTTTGTGGGTTGTATAATAAAATTGATCTATTATCCAAAACATCAAAAGAATAAGAACCATTGTTAAATAAGAATTTAGAATTGCCGCGCAAACAAAAATGCATTTGTATAAAGGAGCTGTCAATTTCTCTTTCAAAATTTTGAACTTCCTTACTTTCGTTCTGAAAATGAAGTACATAAAACCCTTTTTCTAAATTGATTTCATCTAAAGAACTTTCTCCGACATTTTTAAACATAAATTATTGAATTTTTAAAGATTCTTTTATTTAGAATCATTCTATATAAAAAGATTCCAAAACCTCCTTGACTCAACAAAAATAAGGGTTTTTTATAAATTTTCACAAAAAATAACATCTAAAAAACATAGAACGTTATTAAAAGTACTTTGAGCGATATTTTTATCTTAATGAAGTTTTTACTTTTGCACTATCGTTAAGAATTTATGAAAGAACTAGTACAAGAGCACTTTTACAATATTGGAGTAAGTTACAAAAAAGCTGATGCAAAAACACGTGGTAAATTTTCTGTGTCAAAAGAAAATCAAGCTGTTCTTTTAAACGCTGCTAAAGAAAAAGGTATCACTTCCATTTTTATAGTTTCTACATGTAATAGAACTGAAATTTTCGGTTTTGTAAATAATGCTTGTTCATTAATAGAATTACTATGTGATTTTTCTGAGGGAACAGTAGAAGAGTTTAATGCTATTTGTAATATCTATAAAGATCAAGAGGCGGTTAACCATTTGTTTAAAATTGGTACAGGCTTAGAAAGTCAGATTTTAGGCGATTATGAAATTGTTGGTCAACTAAGACAATCTTTTAAGTTGGCAAAACAATTAAATACTACAAACTCTTTCATAGAGCGTTTGGTGAATTCTGTTTTGCAGGCTAGTAAGCGGGTTAAAAATGATACTAAATTAAGTTCAGGGACTACCTCTGTCTCCTATGCAGCTATTCAATATATTATTAAAAACTTACCAGATTACAATTCTAAAAATATTTTAGTTTTTGGTTTGGGTAAAATGGGGAAGCATACCTGTAAGAATTTAGCAGAATACACCCAGAATAAACAGGTTTGTCTAATTAATAGAACAGAAGAAAAAGCAATTCAGTTTGTAAAAGAGCATAATTCTATTAGGAAATCTGTCATAGAAAACTTAAAAGAAGAGGTTTCTATTGCAGATGTTTTAATCCTTTCTACTGGTGCAGACAAACCAACAATTACAAAGGAACATATTGCTGATAATAAAGAAATTTTAATACTAGATTTATCAATGCCTGAAAATGTGGCAAAAGATGTAACAGATATAAATGGAGTTTCCTTAATTAATATAGACGAACTTTCCAAAATTACAGACGAAACTCTAGCCATTCGTCAGAAAGAAATTCCAATGGCAGAAAAAATTATAGAAACACATAAAGAAGAATTCAATAGTTGGTTTCGATAATTTTTTTCTTGTTGATTTTTAGGTAGACGAGTTTCTTTTGTTACATCAGATACAATTTGAGCAGTTTTTTTATCAAAATATTTTGAAACATCATCAAAATCAAACGATGTATCTTCTATAGAATCATGTAGCCATCCAGCACACAAAATAGATTCATCAGTAATACCCATCATTTCAAGATTATTTACAACATCACGTAAATGATGCCAGTAAGGAGTTTTGTTATTTTTACGATATTGACCTTTGTGTTGTTTTATAGCATATTGTTTTGCTAAATTTAATTTATTTTTCAGCATATTACTATTCAATTAAGAAAATATACCGTATTTATCCAATTACAATATAAAATAATTTTAAAAAATTATCTTTCTAAAATTTCACCAAATATTTTCTCAATATTAGTAATACCATCACAAAAAGTACATTTTGATGAGATTGCAAATAAAATGTCACCTTCAGAAAAATCTCTTTTATGTAATTTTTCACATTTTAGGCATTTTTCAATAGTATATGCAAGGGTTGTTTTTTCTTTAGAAAATATCATTGTGGAACTCCCGAAGTATTTCCAACACCAATTATGACTACAGATTGCCCTTCAAGAGTATTTTCAAGAATCATTTCATATACTTGTGAGCGCACATTGTCAGCCTGGTCTGCAATTTCTTTAGTCATTAAGGTAATTGCTTCTTTTACAGATTGTTTAATCACAATTGAGAAAATAGGAATATTATTTTGAGTTGCAATATGTTCAATTTGGAATTTTTCAGTTCCAATGCCACCAATTGCGGCACCAAATCCACGTGCAACAGATGCAGAATCTTCACCCTCCATTTTTAATGCAGCATCAATCATAATTACTGCATCAATTTTATTATCATGAACAATTTTTTGTAACGCATCATCAGGTCTACCAACAGTGGAAGCAGGACCTTCTGCTTTTAACAAAAATAATTTTCTTCCTTTATAATCTATTTTTGCAAGAACAGTTTGAAATGAAATAATTTCTTTTTCAACATCTAACATCATTTTTCCAACAACCATTGGTCCAATTCCATCACCAAGAGGTTGTCCTGTTTTAAATGCAGGAATAGCAGCATCCATTGCTTTTGCATGTTCCATAAGAAATGGAAGGATCATTTGAACAGGTAAAATTAAGGGATAGTTTTTTTGTTTTTTTGCAGTCAAAAACATATGATTAACTATCTTGTGAATCATTTGTAACGATGATGCAATTTCAAGTAAAGTTTGAATCCGACTTAATTCAATCTCATTAAGTTTAGGAGAAAGAGATTTCACATGATTACGAGTATAATCTTCTCTTGATCTTACAGTATGTCGTACTTTTTCAACAATTCCATTAGGATCCATGTCAACAGGCATTATTGTAAAATAATCTAAAAATTGTTCAATTTTTTGTGTAGGATCAACTGTAGAATCAATATTTTTCTTTACATAATCAATTAATTCTTTTTTAGAATTCACTCTAAATCCATTTAATTTTTTAATTCCTTTTTTAATTTCACCAGATGTTACTAGGAGTTGAATTTGTTGTCCATAAAATACAAAAAGAATTATTGGAAGAATCCAGATTAACATCATTAATGGATTTGTCTCATCACCCATAGAGAACATTTGATCAAAATCAAAATTTGTGAAATTCAATAATGATAAAAATTTTCAAATCTAAATTAAATGATTCGTCAAATGGTGAAATTGAACTAAAACCTCAAAATTCGATAAGAAATAGTCCTTTTATATAGTAGAATGGAAAAAAACTGGACATGCCACAAACAAAACCAATGATAAGCATAGTTAACGTAGTCGCCTCAGCATCAGTTGATCAAAGAATGGATTTAAACGACATTACAAGGAAGTTTCCAGACGTAGAATATCACCCAGATGTATTTCCAGGACTAGTTTTTAGATTAAAAACTCCAAAGAGTGCAACATTGATTTTTAGTTCAGGTAAAATGGTATGTACTGGCTCTAAATCCGAAGAATTAGCAAAAAAGGCAGTAAAAACAGTGGTTCAACAACTTCGAAAAGGTGGAATTAAAGTAAAAAAAGACGCCGTAGTTACAATTCAAAATATTGTATCTTCAATTAATCTTGGAGGTAAAGTCAACTTGGAGCAAGCAGCAAGAACACTTCCAAGAAGCATGTACGAACCTGAACAATTCCCAGGTCTGATTCACAGAATGCTTGACCCAA